>JALUWH010000045.1 GCA_027019685.1 Ghiorsea sp.
TGATTCAAGCTGCCGTGGATGTTATCACTGAAAAAGGTTTTAAGGCGGCAACCATGCGTGAAATGGCACGCAAAGGTGGCGTATCCGATGCCACGATTTACAATTATTTCCCAACCAAAGAAAAGATATTGGTTGCCTATTTTGAAGATATTCAAAGCAAGGTGATTGAGACCTTAAAAAGCATAGATAATTTCCATACCTTTAGCTTGCAGGAACAGCTACAAACCTTAATTGAAACTGAGCTAGCATTTTATTTACCTGATAGAGAGTTTGTTACCATTGCTTTTGAACGCGCCATGCAAACACCTATATCGAGTAAAAGTGAAATGGCGAAAAGCAGAGCAATGTTTGTCGAAGCTGTGAGCGATATGCTTGAAGCAGCCATGGAAGCGGGCGAAATTCCAGAACAACCTTATCAGGGGTTGATTCCAGAGCTTATTGCCGACTTATATGCAGGTATTGTTTATTATTGGCTTAAAGATACATCTGAACGATTTACCAGCACCACGCAATTATTGGACAAGAGTTTAGGGCTGTTGGCAGGCGTGTTGCAAACAGGCGTGATTGCCAAAGCTTTGGATATTGTTTCATTTCTGTTTAAACAACATATGGGCAGCTACATCGAAAAAATGATTGCCGCAGCACCCATGGCAGAAAGTTTTAACAAACGCTCATTTATGGATAAGGGCATGGATAAGAAATGAAAGAGAATATACCAAAAAGCAAGCTAAAACGCTCAGGTGTTGCGGCTTTAGCAGCCGCTAAGGTGGGTGCGAGGCAGTTGTCGCACTTGTCGAAACGCCCTTTTTTATCTAAACAACAGAAAGAAGAACAAACCCTTACTACGGACACAGCCAATGCAGATGTCATTTTTAAAGCTTTGGTACAATTGCGAGGTACAGCTCTCAAAGTAGCGCAAATGTTAAGTATGGAAACGGACTTGCTGCCTGAAAAGTATCGTAAGGAGTTGGCAAAGTCGTATTACCAAGTGCCGCCGTTGAATCGCTCATTGATTCGTAAAGAAATTATGCAGGAATTGGGCGCAACACCTGAACAAGTGTTTAAGAGCTTTGATGACCAGGCCTTTGCTGCGGCAAGCCTTGGTCAAGTTCATCATGCGGTTTCGCAAACGAATGCGCAGATTGCCGTAAAGGTTCAATACCCTGGTATTGATTCCACGATTATGAGTGACATCCAGTTGATAAAACAACTTCTTCGCCCGATGAAAGATTACAAAGAAATTAAAGCTGTGCTTGAAGAAATTGAAGAGAGAATGAATGAAGAAACCAATTATTTATTAGAAGCAGGGAATATCGATTGGTTTGCGGCTCATTTGCAGATGAAGCAGGTGACTATCCCGAAGGTGTACCATGAACAAAGCAGTAAACGGGTATTGAGTATGCAGCGGTTAGAAGGAATGCACTTGATGGAATGGCTTAAAACCAATCCTTCACAGCAACAAAGGGATACAGCCGCGCAAACCGTTTATGATATTTATATGCGTTCTGTTTTTGAACTGCATCGCTTTCATGCCGACCCCAATGTAGGCAATTATTTGTTCCAAAAAGATGGAAACATTGGGCTGATTGATTTTGGCTGTGTTAAAACACTATCACCTCAATTTTCTCTACAGTACTCGACGCTTAATCAAGCTGTAGATAGAGGTGATTTTGAAAAGATTTGTGAAATTTATCGTGAGTTGGGCGTACTTAAAGTTCAAAGAGAAGATATTTCAGACACATTCTACGAAACGATTCTTGCACCATTTTTTGATTGGTACTCAAAACCATACAAACATGAATATTTTGATTTTTCGAAGCACCAAGGGTACACAAGTGAAGGGTTAAAGCTTGCTGAAAATATGCGCAAGAACCGAAGCGAAGAACGCAATTATGTGGAGGTGAATAAAGATTTTGTTTATTCGGATAGAACACTCTATGGGCTGTATAAAATGTTTGAGGTCATGGGGGCAAAAGTTCGTATGCAAAACAAATGGACGTGTGGTTAGAAAGGTAGATATGAGTATGGAAAAAATCAATAAACTTCTTATCGTAGGTGGTTTATTAAGCTTGATTGCAGCGTTATTACATATCGCCATTATCATTGGCGGAGGTGATATGTACCGTACGTTCGGTGCAGGCGAAGCACTTGCTGCTATGGACGAGGCAGGTTCACTTTACCCTGCACTTTTAACCTCTGGCATCGCGTTCATCCTTTTTATGTGGGCTTTATATGCTTTTTCAGGAGCTGGCTTAATCAGGCGATTACCACTGCTCAAACCAGCATTGGTTGTCATTTCAGTGATTTATCTTATCCGAGGTTTTGCGCTTATTCCCATTTGGCTAGTTCACCCAGAGCTGTTGAATAACTTTGTTATTTTGAGTTCAATGGTTTGTTTGGGTTATGGCTTTTGTTATGCCCTTGGAACTAAGCAGATATGGAGAATTAGGTGAGCAATGTTCGTGAGGTTGGTATCCCCGTTGGTTCAAACATATCGTTATATAGTAAAGGCGTAGACTTGATGGATGCGTATATGGTTAGATTACCGAAAGGCAGCATTACTAGCCCTGAATTATTGGCAAAGTTTATATTTGAGCAACAAGCATATTGGGTCATGGGTTTGATGAGACTGCGAGATATGTTTGTCAAAATGTTTAGGCTAAAAGTATCCACTGTGGAAGACTTTATAAGCACCGATAAACATGGTGCTGAACGCATAGGTTTTTTTAAGGTTTATAGTTTGATAGATAATGAGATTATCATGGGTGAAGATGACCATCACTTAGATTTTAGGATTTCTGTATTGTACCGAGAGGGCGAATTTGGAGGCGAAAAATCACCTCATATTATCATATCAACAGTTGTGCTTTGTCATAATAGGTTGGGTAGGAATTACTTGCGGCTTATAAAACCGTTTCATCGAGTCATTGTAAAATCAGGATTAAGGCGAGCTGTTGTAAATGGATTCCCAAAACAGAAATAGATTTGATGACTAGATGAATATATTTTTGCAGCTAGTTTTCTGCATGTGAATAATCCTATTGGCATATTTGATTCAGGTCTTGGTGGGCTGACGGTATTGGAAGATGTTCAAGCCTTACTGCCGCATGAGGACTTGATATATATTGCAGACTCAACTTTTGCGCCGTATGGCAATAAAGATAGTGCTTTGATTGTGCAGCGGGCATGTGTGCTCGCTGATTTTTTGCTTCAAACACATCATATAAAGGCATTGGTGGTGGCGTGCAATACGGCAACTGCAGAAGCTGTACACATATTGCGTGAGCGTTTGCAGATACCTGTGATTGGTATGGAGCCAGCCATTAAACCTGCGGTAGCATTAACCCAATCGGGGGTGGTCGCTGTGCTTGCTACTGCAAATACCCTTCAAAGTGATAAGTTTTCAAAGCTTTTGGATTCACATCAACATCAAGCGCGTATCATTACCCAACCTTGTGTGGGCTGGGTGGAAGCCATTGAGCGGGGAGAGCGGCATTCAGATTGCACTAAGGCATTGGTGGCAAAATATGTGCAACCGATGCTTGAAGAAGGTGTGGATACGTTTGTTTTAGGTTGTACACATTATCCACTGCTTGAACCCGTGATGCGAGATTTATTGGGTGAGCAAGTTCATATTATTACTACAGGTCGTGCGGTTGCTAAGCGGCTGCAGCATCAGTTGGCAGCACAGCATGTTTTGAATCCACAAAGAGAAGATGGTAAGCAAAGTTTTTGGACTTCAGGTGATGGCAAACAAGTGAGTCGTATGGCAAGTGTATTGTTTCAACGAGAGATGGTTTTTAAGCCACTACCACAGCAGCATGAAACGATTATTATTGAGTTTGAACTTGAAAAGAAACAGCAGCTTTTGTTTCAGGCTTTATTGCAAGGTGAGGATGGGCTTGCTTTTGTGCGTTGTATGCATGGTGTGCAGCAACTTTGGACAACGTCCTCACAGATTGATGCATTAAAAGATTGGTTGAAATGCTTACCCAAGTCATTCAACCTCTGCATCCTGCAAGAATATGTATGGACAGGCGAATAACCTATGACAACAGCTAAGTTTATTACATTTGAAGGTGGTGATGGCAGCGGTAAGACTACGCAACTATCACGCACTGTAGATTGGTTAAAAAGCCAAGGTAAAGATGTATTGCAAACATTTGAGCCTGGAGATACAGCATTAGGCAAGGAAATCCGCCGTTTATTGTTGTCAGGTGAACATACGCCTGTACCTGTAACAGAGTTATTGCTTTTTTTGGCAGATAGAGCACAGCATGTGGAGAAGGTGATTAAGCCTGCATTAGCTGCTGGCAAGTGGGTGGTGTGTGATAGATATACGGACTCAACGCTTGCTTATCAGCTTGCGGGCAGAGCTTTGGAAGATAACCAAACACTAAGGGATATGCTGAGATGGGCAGAATGTGGGCTAAGCCCTGATGTGACGATTTGGTTGGATTTGCCTGTAGCTGATGCTGCGTTGCGTATGCAGGCGCGTGAAAGCAGTGGCGAAGTCGCTAACCGCTTGGATCATGAAAAAAAAGCTTTTCATGAAGCTGTGTATCATGCTTTTGCCAGCATTCAAAAAGAAAATCCACAGCGCATGAAATGTATTGATGCTCGGGGAGATATTGCGCAGGTACAACAAGATATTCGAGAAGTATTACAACATATATGAATAAGGTTCTAGGACATGAACATGTGCAGCATACATTTGCACAAGCTTTGCAACAAGGTCGCTTGCACCATGCTTGGCTGCTTTATGGGGTCAAAGGTATTGGTAAAGCAAGCGTGGCAGCGCAGTTGGCAGCCTTATTCTTGTGTGAGCAGCCCAGTCAAGGACAGGCATGTGGTCAATGTCACCAGTGTGCCATGTTATATGCAGGTTCACATCCTGATTTTTCAAAAGTTTCCTTGTTGTATGATACGAAGAAGAAAAAATTTAATCGAGATATTAATATTGCCCAAACTAGAGAAGCTCTGGATTTTTTAGCACTCACAGGTTTAAAAAGTCAAAAGCGCGTATTGATGATAGATGATGCAAACCTCATGAATAATCAGGCAGCAAATGCCTTGCTTAAAGGTTTGGAAGAACCAACAGAAGGTAGTTTGTTGTTGATTGTGTGCCATGATTTAACACGTTTACCTGCCACGATTCGTTCACGCTGTATGCTGCAAGCCTGCTCACCACTTAACCCAGAGCAAATGCAGCAGGTATTACAGGCGCAAGGCTTTGATGAAAAGTTGCTTCCATTGGCAACAGAACTGGGGCAAGGAAGCCTTGGTAGAATTGAAGTGTTACAAGAAGATAGTCAGGCAAAAGCCTTGTTGGTTTGGCAAGGGCTGGTTGAGAATTTGGCGCATTCAGACATTGGGCGTATTCAGCAGTGGTTGGATAGCCATGTTAAAAATATACCACATGATTTAATTGCTAGTGTTGTCTTGCTTGCAGCCCAGAAACAGGCGATTGAGTTAACTTCGTGGCAACAATCAGATGCGTTGTTTGTTGCAATGCAAGCCGTTGCAAAATGGCCTAAGGAAGTAATGATGCATACTTTGCGACCAGTACCTGCGCTATTATCCTATATATTACAGTTGAGGGGTGCTTTAAAATCAAGATGAGTGTCTATAATACTTTTCTTTTAGCCACTTTTTTAGGTTTTTGCATGCTTTGCCCAAGTTATATTTTTGCACAAGATGAAGGGTTGGTTAGCATAAAAGAGCAGACAGAAGAAAGTCGTAAGGATAAATCAATGCGCTTGATTGATGAAACTCTGTTGCAGTATGATGATCTTAAAGAGATTTTTATGTATCCTTATGAGCATAGTGAAGACACGTGGTATTATTTGGCAGGGTTAGGTGGGTTGATTCTAGTAGATAAGCCAGTTACTGCTTATTACCAAGACAAAATTGAACCTATATTTGCTGGTCATAAGTTAAAGTTTCCAAGTTGGGCTAAGTTTTGGCCTGATCGAGCAGCAGAAGGTTATATAACGCTTGGTGTTACAAGTTCGTATTTGGTGGGCATGGCTTTGAACGATGCAAGAATGCAACAGTCTGCGTTATTGGCAGGCAAAGCCTCGGTTTATTCGATATTAATATCGCATCTTACAATTAAAACTCTGCTCGCAAGAAAACGACCTGTAGCTAATTTAAGTTCGGGAGAAGGCGAATCAAGAGATTATACAACAAACCCATTTGCTTTTGGATATTATCATGCACCAAGCCTTCAGAGTGGGAAGCAATATGGAACAGCGATGCCTTCGCTTCATTACACAGACTTTTTTGCTGTGGCTAAAGTTTATCAGAAAATGTATAATAATTATTGGGTGCCTTATTCACTTTTAGCTATAGCATTAACTTCAAATATCCAGGGGCATAAACATTGGGTTTCAGATATGGTGGCAGGGGCTGTAATAGGTACGTTGATAGGGGATGTGATTACAGACCATGTGCTTCAAGGTAATTATAAAAGTACCTCAATGATTTTACCCACCATTTCAGGTGATGAAGTGGGGCTAAGTTTAAACTATCAATTTTAAGTTTAGTTGGTGTATGCGTGTTTTTTTATGCAGGATGTGAGCGTACCTCGTTCTTTTTGAGGGAAGTTGGCATTTGATGATGTTTCCTTAACTTGTTTGTTTATAGGGTATTTTTTTGTATTGTAGTATCATATTATGTGTGTAAAAATATTTTCCTTGAGTTTTCTTGTAAGTGAAGCTATAAATCGCCGCCCTTTGCAGGGGTAGACCTTTTAAAAGGGTCTGAAATAGGAGTTGTTAAAGTGAAAGCAGAAATTCATCCAGAATATCTTGTTGCCAAAGTGACTTGTTCATGTGGTAACGCTTTTGAAACTCGCTCTACTAAGGGCGATTTGCAAGTGGAAATTTGCTCCGCATGTCATCCATTCTACACTGGTAAACAGAAGATTGTAGATACGGAAGGTCGCGTTGAGCGCTTCTACAAAAAATATGGTAAAAAGCCTGCGAAAGCAGCTTAAACCTGAAGCTGGAGAGCAAATTATATGTATGCTGTAATTAAAACAGGCGGTAAACAATACCGCGTTGCTGAAGGTGATGTTGTTCGCATTGAAAAGCTGAACGCAGATATTGGAAGTGAAGTAACATTTGATGAAGTTTTGATGGTTGGCGAAGGTGCTGAAATCAAAGCTGGTAAAGATGCTGAGAAAGCGACTGTAACAGGTGTGATTACTGAAGCAGGCCGCGGTCAAAAAGTTGTAATCTTTAAGAAACGTCGTCGTAAAAACTACCGTTTGACCAAGGGTCATAGGCAGTCTTTTACTGCGGTTCGTATCGCGAAGATTGGTTAAGGAGATAACTCATGGCACATAAGAAAGCAGGCGGCTCCACGAATAACGGACGCGACTCAAACTCCAAACGCCTTGGCGTGAAGAAATATGGTGGCGAAGTTGTTGTTGCTGGCAATATCATTGTTCGTCAACGCGGCAAGAAAATTCGTCCAGGTGATAACGTGGGTCTTGGTAAAGACTTTACATTGTTCGCACTAACTGATGGAAACATTGAATACTTCAAACGCGCTGGTCGTACTACGGTTCGTGTTGTAAGCTAATCGCTACAAATATTGAGATGTTTTAAGGGGTGCTGAAAAGCGCCCCTTTTTTTGTTTGACGCAGACGGTATGATACGTTGGCAGAGAGCTATAGGATTTAGGAATTATGCGGTTTATTGATGAAGTAAGAGTTGAAGTTCGGGCGGGTAATGGCGGTGGTGGTGCGTCTTCATTTCGCCGCGAAAAGTATATTCCTAAAGGTGGCCCTGACGGTGGGGATGGTGGGCGTGGTGCGCATGTGATATTTACTGCAACCCGAGATAAAAACACCTTGCAAGAGTTATACCTTCGCAAACGTATTATTGCTGAAAATGGTACGAAAGGAAAAGGTAAAAACAAACATGGGCGTATGGGTAAAGACATTGAAATGTTTGTGCCTGTAGGCACAGTGATTCGTAATGAAGAAGGTGAGTTGCTTGCAGACTTGAATGAAGATGGTGCATCTGCTGTGATCGCCAAAGGTGGCATTGGTGGGCAAGGTAATGCAAGGTTTGCGACACCTACCAATCAAGCACCACGTTATTGTCAGCCAGGGTTGCCTGGTGAAGCTGGTATTTGTCACTTAGAGCTTAAAATGATGGCAGATGTTGGTCTTGTTGGTCTTCCCAACGCTGGTAAATCGACATTTATTTCAAGAGTGTCCAATGCACGGCCTAAAATTGCAGACTACCCATTTACAACATTAGCCCCATCCTTAGGTCAAGTATTCATGGATGATGGTGATGGTTTTGTGATTGCCGATATCCCTGGTCTGATTGAAGGTGCACATGAAGGTAAAGGTTTGGGGCACAGGTTCTTACGACATGTAGAACGTACACGTTTATTGCTTCATCTGGTGGATGTGGCTCACCCTGAAGGCATTAGTATTCATGACCAAATCACTGAAATTGAAGGTGAGTTGGTTGGTTACGGTGAATCGATTGCCAATAAAAAACGTTTCTTGTTATTAACAAAAATGGATGCATTGGATGATACCTTGAGGGATGAGGTTCTTAAAGAAGCCGAGCAGTATGATTTGGCTATTTATCCTATTTCTTCAGTGAGTGGTGAAGGTGTAACTCAGTTATTACGTGATATTTATGATGAAGTTGTAAAAATTCGTCAGTATGAATTAGAACATGAAGCAGATAAAGAAAAGCCAGTAACAACAAGGTTAGCTGTACCAGAACAAGTGATAGAACCAACAATTTATGATGATGAAGCAACGCGACAACCTTAAACATGTAAAACGCATTGTGCTGAAGGTGGGTAGCTCGCTACTTGCTGATGCTAAACATGGGGTAAATACCGCTATGGTGCAACGATTGGCATCGGATATTAAGGCTTTGCATGATAAGAATATCCAAGTTTGTTTGGTGTCTTCTGGTGCAGTGGCTCTAGGTAGGGTGCAATTGGGCTGGTTGGATAAAAAGCTTAATGTGCATGAAAAACAAGCTGCTGCTGCCATTGGTCAACCCTTGTTGATGCATGCTTATCAAAAGGCATTTTCTGAGCTTGGTATGGTGGTGGCGCAAATGTTGCTCACCAAAGATGATTTAAGGCATAGACGGCGTTATATCAATGCCAGCAATACGAGTAAAACTCTGTTTGCAGCGCAAGTTGTTCCTATTGTTAATGAGAACGATACGGTAGTTGTAGAAGAGATTAAGTTTGGTGATAATGATGCTTTGGGTGCATTGGTAAGCACTGTGGTCGAAGCTGATTTGATGGTGATGATGACAGATGTGGATGCTTTGTTTGAAAGTAATCCTGCTGAAGATTCCCATGCTAAACGTGTTTCAGTGGTAGATACATTAAGTGCTGCAGTGATGGATATGGCAGGTGATGTTGGTTCAAGCTTTGGTACAGGTGGAATGAAGAGCAAGCTGGATGCAGCGAAGATATCAACCCAAAGTGGTGTGATGAGTGCGATTATTAATGGTGAAAAAGAAGGTATGTTAGCCAAGCTATTAGCTGGGGAAGATGTAGGCACGCTTTTCACTTGTGGCAATGATAGGCAATCTTGGCACCAGCATTGGATTACCAATTTACTTCCTGTGTCAGGAAAACTGATACTTAAACAAAGTGTGGATAATAGTGATAGTGTGATGCTTGAACATATTCAAAACTTTGAAGGGCAGTTTGATAAAGGTGAATGTGTTGAAATTTGGCATGATGATGTGTTGATGGCGCGTGGTCTTACGAATTATAACAGTGAAGACATGTTTAAATTACTGGGCAAACATACCAAGGATATTGAAACTACTTTAGGTTATGTGGACTTTAAAAGTATGGTACATAGAGACAATTTGGTGGTCGTTAGTAAAGTTTAAAGGAGTTGGTATTGCATTATTTAAGTTTGGTATTGTTGCTTATTTCCCCCACATGGCTTTGGGCTAGCCCAGCATATGACATTGAGACAACGATGAAGCAATTATATGCTGAAAGTAAGCAAGATAGGGCTGTGATTGCTGATGAATATCAACGTGATAATATTGTAAAACACTTTGTTAAGAAGTTATCTAAGCTTAATGACAAGGGTTTAGGTGCTGCCAATTCAGATAAGAATCAAGATGATTTAACCGCTCTGAAACGTGATATTGAAAACTTAACATATACTTATATACATCAAGTACGTCCCGTTTTGCTTAATAATATCAAACTTAAACGCAAAGATAATGGTGCTAGGATGAATAAAGTTGAGTTGTCCAAGCTGATGTTTGCTACGAAATATAACCATAAAACACGAAAGCCAATTGTTGGTATTTTTTCTTATCAGCAAGATATTGATGATAGTCTTTTTGGTGAGAAGCTGGTGCAGGCAGGTTTGTTTGTGAATTTTCCCCAGCTAAAAGAAGAATTTTGGGTGAAACAAGCATTAAAGATGGATGTTGAATTGGCAGCATTTAGGCGTATGCACTTAGCTTATATGGATGGTGTGAAGACTACGCATATTAAATTTAAGAAAAGTTCAGTTCAAAAAAATACTAAATATAAACAAAGCACGGTGAGTGACTGGCCAGCATATAAACGTGAGAAAGTTGTGCGTAAGTTTGTGCGTAAGATGGAAAAGCTTGATGATAAACAACCATTTTCAGCATTTAAACAAGACTTGGTCGCATTACTTGAAACATTTGAGCAAGTCGTGAAGCCAATTTTAATTGATAATGTAAACATGAAACGTTTTGATATAGGTGCAAGGGCAAACAAGGGCGATTTAATTGCATTGTTTTACCCAAATAAAAGAAATTATAAAACGGGTAAGCCAATTTCGAGTAAACTTTATCATGGTGGAATTTCAAAACATGAGCTTGGTTATTTGGTAGCGCAGCCTGAACTTGCTCAAAACAATGTGGTGAGACGTGCTTTAGTGATGGAAACTGAGTTGGCTGAGCTTTTAAAAGAACATAGAATATATTTAAAAAATGATAGAAGTTTGATGTGGTGAGGGGTTAAAGATGACGAGTGCAATGATGAATTTATTGGGTAAACAAGCTAAGGAATCAGCAGCAAGTCTGCGTATGGCGGATACCAACAAGAAGAATAAAGCATTAACCTTGGCAGCAGCACACTTTCGCAGCGATATGGCTGATATTTTGGCAGCCAATGCTAAAGATATGCAAGCAGCAGATGAAAATAACCTTGAAGCAGCCTTGAAAGACCGTTTGGCCTTGGATGAAGGTCGTGTTGAGGCCATGGCAGAAGGTTTGGAACAAATTGCTGCATTGCCCGACCCTGTTGGCGCTATTTCAGACTTGGTGTATCGCCCATCAGGTATTCAGGTGGGACATATGCGTGTGCCTTTGGGCGTGATTGGTATTATCTATGAATCCCGCCCCAATGTAACGGCAGATGCGGCAGCCTTGTGCCTAAAATCGGGCAATGCCTGTATCCTCAGAGGTGGTTCGGAAGCCATTCATTCCAACCGTGCCATTGCCAAATGTTTGCGTGCTGCAATCTCTGAAGCTGGTTTGGATGAAAATGTGGTGCAACTGATTGATACCACGGATAGAGCCATGGTGGGCGCATTGATTACAGCCAGTGATTATGTGGATGTGATTATTCCACGTGGTGGTCCAAGTTTGATTAAACGTATTGCTGCCGAAGCTAAAGTACCTGTGATTAAACATTTGGATGGCATTTGCCATGTGTATATTGATGCGGTAGCTGATAGAGAGATGGCAGTAAATATCGCGCTGAATGCTAAAACGCACAGGTATGGTGTATGCAATGCTATGGAAACATTGTTGGTGCATCAGGATGCTGTGGACTGCTTACCTGAAATCATCAAGCAACTGTTGGATAAAGGTGTAGAAGTCCGTGGTTGTGCCAAAACACAAGCGGTAAATGAGCAAGTGATTACAGCAACGGATGAAGATTGGGCAACTGAATATTTAGCACCTGTATTGTCGATTCGTGTGGTGGATGATGTGCAACAAGCCATAACTCATATTGAAACATACAGCTCAGCGCATACTGAGACTATCGTTACTTCTGACTACGCTACGGGGCAGATGTTTTTGCGCTGTGTTGATTCCGCATCGGTGATGTGGAATGCCAGTACACGTTTTGCAGATGGTTTTGAATATGGCTTGGGGGCTGAAATTGGTATTTCAACCGACCGCCTGCATGTTCGTGGTCCTGTTGGGCTTGAGGGTTTAACCACGCAGAAATGGATTGTGCTAGGGCATGGTGAAATCAGAAGCTAAAAAACTTCTTTTAAAAGGAGTTTTTCATGGAGGGTTGATAGCAGTATATGAGATACTTACTTGTACGCTACTGATTTATCTATACTTGTTGGTTGACCCGACAGTAAACTTGAACTCCCCACTTTTTGTATTGGTGCTTCTTATAAACATTTTTATCCCATTTATATATAGGCTGTCAAATTAAAAGGAAAATGCAGTTATCTTTATTTATTGTTTTTATGAAACCGCGCCAATATTTTCTTTTCTATCCTTTAGGTATTGCTGTTTGGGTAACAACATGGGTTTCATTTTATAGTGATGCAGGGCTTTATATATTTATATTTTTCCCTTTTGGTCTGATATTTCATACAACAATGATTGCGACAGCACTTTCAATGGGTTCATGGTTTTGTAAATTGAAGTAAGGCTACTTATTCATTTTGGGCAGCCAAAAACGAACCATAAATCCGTAGGACAGCGGATTTAGACGCACTTTATTTAGTGCGGGGGCTTGCCCCTTAGAGGCATGGATGCCTCGAATCAAAAAGCTTTATCTTCATTTCTTTGTCATCAAAGAAACGAAGCAAAGAAAATGCCCTAAATAGCTGTGTATTTCTTCGATAATTAGCAAAAGCGGGCGCAGAATTAGAATATTCTGCTTCTTCCCTTCTTTTGCCAACCATCTCAGCACAGCTATAGCAGGGGGATGATGGTTGCAGTTGTTTCTGCCTTGTCATTTCGACCGAAGTGGAGAAATCTTAAAGATCCCTCAACTTCGTTCTGGATGACATAAAAACTCTGCGTAACTTTGCGGTTAGGGGTTCTTTTTAGCCTTCACCACGCATATATTTACCATTGTATTTAATCATAGAGCGGATTTCTTTCACATAGGCTTGTCCACGTTCAGAATACTTGCTTAAACCTGCTGCAAGCTCATGTGCTGTTGCTTGTTTGCCTTCAACACGTTTCTGGGCGCGAATTTCACGTAAATCTTTATACACACGACCTGTATTTAAGTTGCGCAAATAGCTGCGTACTGAAAGTTGAGGAGATCTGAAAGCTGCAACTTCATGGGTGCTACCTGCATTACGACGAGCTGGTACCAAACCACAGCCTTTGGTAAAGCACCATTGACCAAACAAGTTGTTTGCTTTGCGTGCAAAGCGGGATGTTCCCCAAGCGGATTCATTGGCAGCTTGTGATAATACCAATTCTAAGGGTACAGTGTCTACGCGTTTGAGTAGTTCTTTCCATGGTACTGAACCATCTTTTTTATGTTCTAAACGGTAATACTTTAAAAGTGTTTCAAGCTTAGTTTTTTCTGTTTGGCTTAAAGAAGTTTTATTGCGTATATTGAGTAAAAACTGTCGTTGTTCTTGAATGCGCTCATTTTCGGCAAGAACCATAGGACGTAGTGCATTGAAAAACTTGCGTTTTTTTGTTTTGACATCTTTTTCATTGCGCAAGTCTGGAATAGCATGTGCCAGTTCATGTTTGTCTTCATATAATGAGCTGTATGCATCAGAAGCTATGGCACTGCTGTGCAAAGAAAAGAATGATAGACCACATATAAGTCCAAGCCCTAGTTTGATTGTTGTTTGATATTGCATAAAATAAATCCCTTTCCCTTTTGTTGTGTTATTGCGCGTTAGTTTAACAGGTTTTTTTCATTGAAGTGTGATGCTTGTCTCAGATGTTGTGTTTATATTGTAATGCTTGGGCAGCTTGTTTGGGGTGAGTTGCATTTAAAATGCCTCCCATGGTGGCAACACCATGACCTTGCAATTGCTCAAGCACATCAGGCTCAATGCCACCTAATGCAATGACTGGTATGTTTACGCTGGATGCAAGTGTGAGAAACTTTTCCGCACCCAAGCATGGTGCACCAGGGTGCGACAGTGTAGGAAATACAGGTGATAAGAAGCAAAAGTCTGCGCCTTGGCTTTCAGCATGTTTGAGTTCGTCTTTGTTATGACATGAAGCTGAAACAAGGTAGTCACCGTTCAGCCATTGTTTGATTTGTCTGATTTCTTGAATGGATTGTGCATCCACATGTACACCATCAGCTTCGACGGCTTTGGCAATATCGGCATGACTATGTATGATGAAACGCACAGGTTGGTTTTTGGTCAATATGCGCATCTTGGAAGCCAAGCTTAATAGTTTGGCTGAATCCAGATGTTTCTCGCGTAAAATAATAGTATCTACGCCACCTTGTATAGCCTGCTCAATGCAATCCAACATGGCTTGTTGGTTATCAAAGCGTTTGCTGTCGGTAATGAGCACCAATTGTATGGGTGGTAGGTGTTGTTTCATTCGTTATATTAAAAACGTTTGATAATCCACATGGGTGGCTTGGGCATTTCATTGCCTGCAACACGTCGCTTAAATACGCCAGTGCCTTCATCATCATAGAGGTAATAAGGTGGGAAGCCGCCAGCAGGCTGTACTTTAATCATCCAAGTTTTACCACCTGAACGATATTCAGTGATGGTGGCATTGTCGCCCTCATGTTTATAGGTACGAACTTCAACTTGGTCGTTTTCCACCTTGGGGTTAAGTTCTTCGCGTAAGTTAAAGTCTTCAGCCCATGCCGCGTTGGCACAAGCGAATATGCAGAGCAATAAAAGATTAAATTTCATAATCCACCACCTTACGTGATGTAGTTACACGCTGCATCATCGGAATCACCGCTTGGTGGTCGGGATGTGCAACATAAGCGTTAAGGTCATCACGATTTTCAAATGTAGAATACAATACCACATCTGCAGAAGCATCGGTAGCACTAAAATCAATACCAACTTCTATGTCTATAATGCTGGGTACTTTGCCTTTTAAGTCTTCTAAAGTTTTCTTAACCATGGGGGCATCATTTTTATCTTGTAATGTCCACATAACGATATGTTTAATCATGTTTTTGTTGCTCCTAATTTTTGTGTAAATTTCATGCAAGGTTTACCTGATGAACGAAACACATCCTGCGAAGGCATAGACCTTGATTTAAAAGAAAATATTTTGCATCCATAGGGTAATTTAGCATCCCAGGTGATGAAATAATATTTACATTGTCTACAGATTGGTTGTTTGTGAGTGGGCTGCCCATAAACAGGCTGCTTAGTTGTCAATGTCTACCTGAATCATGCCATTATTCACACGCACTTGAAATATTTCAATATCTTCATAAGCAGGTGGGGTTAAGGCTTTGCCATTAAGGATACAAAAACGTGCGCCATGCCTTGGGCAAATAATTTCATCACCCTCACATTCACCCGATGCCAACTCGCCACCATCATGGGAGCAGCGATCTTCAATAGCATAAAAACCTTGGCTAAGGTGGAATACAGCAATTTTTCCTGCATCGGTATCTACTACGATTCTTTGTCCCTTGGGGCAATCGTTTTCTGCCGCAATATCAATCCATTCTGCCATTATAAGGCTCCATCAAGAAATGTTATTTCATCCCAAATGCTTGTAGGTTTACCATCAGGGTCACGAAAACGAAGGTGTTGCTGTTTAGGCACCATGCGATTGGCTCTGCCATAGCAGTCATCTTGTACGGTATCATCAGAGCGAGAGGATAAAACCAACATATCTTCATCAGCGAGTAAATCAGTGATTTCATAATCATCATTTAAATAACGAACTTTTCGCCCAACCAAGGCATATAGGTCATCGGGATTAGAAAAGAGTGCTTGCAATTGTTGATGACTCATACGTATTCTCCTTGTGGCATTCTGATGCTAGTGTAGAAAGCATGACTTAAAGCGTCAAATGATTGGGGTAGGATACAATGGATTTTTCACAGTTTTCAACATGGATGAGTGATTATGCTTGGGTGCGTTGGGCGGTGGCTGCGACGTTATTGATGGTGACAGTGTTGGCTCATCGTTATTTGATTCGTGGTTTACAGCGGGTGACCAAGCATTTGGCAGGTAAAACCAAAACAACATTGGATGATACCTTGTTGCAAGCTGCAGAAAAACCGTTGAGTTGGTTGATTTTATTGCTGGGTATTTGGGCTTCTGTGATGGTCTTAAACCCACCTTCGGATGTTTTACCACTGGTAGCAATTGCAGAGCGTTTGGGGCGCATGTTAAGCATTGTGCTGGTGGGGTGGTTCTTGTGGCGTTTGATTGATGGTTTTTCTGTGTATGCCATGTCGCGTGCGCAAAAGACAGATTCAACATTGGATGACCAATTGGTGCCCTTTGTATCTAAAACATTAAAACTTTTTTTGATTGTGACAGGTATTTTGGTGATTGCGCAAAATCTTGGTTATTCGATTTCAGGTTTGGTGGCTTCATTGGGCATTGGTGGTATTGCGGTAGCTATGGCAGCCAAAGACACCATTGCCAACTTGTTTGGTTCGGTGATGTTATTGGTGGATAGACCTTTTGCTGTGGGTGACTGGATTAAAACATCACAATTTGAAGGCGTGGTTGAAGAAATTGGTTTTAGATCCACACGCATTCGTACCTTTGCCCGCACTTTGGTCAATGTGCCCAACTCTATACTTGCCAATATGGTGATTGATAATATCGATGCGCGCTCTAAGCGGCGTATTAAAATGCGTATTGGTGTTACTTATAATACGAACACAGAAAAAATGCAGCAAGCCATTGCGGGTATTGAGAAAATATTGGCAGAACATCCAGGTGTGGATCAAGAGTTTTCATTGGTGAAATTTGATAATTTTGAAGATTCGTCTTTGTCTATTTTCCTTTATTATTTCAGTAAGAGCAAGGAGTGGGCGGTGTATTTGCAAGTGCGCCAAGAGGTGAATATGCAGATTATGCAGTTGCTCGAATCTTTGGGTTTGGAGTTTGCCTTCCCGAGTCGCACTTTGTATATCGAACATCAGGATAAACCATGTCTGTAATGTTATTTAAACTTCGTGGCGTGGAAGATGATGAAGCTGATGACATTCGAGCTTTGTTAGAAGCCCATGACATTGATTTTTATGAAACAAGCAATGGACGTTGGGGTTTAGGTTTTGCAGCCATTTGGTTGCATGATGATGCCCTGCTTGAACAAGGAAAAACTTTGATTCAAACGTATCAAGTACAACGTTATGAGGATGCACAAGCCACATATGCTGAACTTTGTGCAAAAGGTGAGCAGCCCACAGTATGGAAAAAGATAAAACAGAACCCGGTACAAATCTCTTTGGTGTTGCTGGCAATATTGATTGTGGCTATATTTGTATTATCACCCTTCGTGTTATTATGAAGTGTGTTGCTATAATGTGTATGAGGCAAAAACATGAAAAATCTTATTGAAGTTACTGTTGAGACGGAATACCAAGCAGATCAATCACGAGAGGGTGAATATGTGTTTGTTTATCATATCTGCATTCAAAATAAGGGTGAGCAAGCGGCACAACTCTTGTCACGCAAGTGGTTGATAACCGATGCTGATGGTAATGTTACAGAAGTACAAGGTGATGGTGTGATTGGGGAACAGCCTGTGATTGAACCGCAGCAGGAGCATAGGTACAGTAGTTATTCTGTGCTTAAAACCGAGGTGGGTTGTATGCAGGGCTCATATCAAATGCGCGGCGAAGATGGTGTGTTTTTTGAGGCGGATATACCGATGTTTACTTTGGCTGTTGCAGGTATTCTCAATTAACTATTTCTTTTTGGGATTTGCCCAAGTGTATAAACCGAACTTGTAATAACCACGTACATTGTGCAAGCGGTAATCCAAGTCTTGTTTGATGGGTATGATTGCGCCTTCGATTTCTGCTTCCATATAGGGGAGTAGTACTGCGCCACCACCACCTGTAATCATAATTGAGTCTATATCCCAATCATCTGCCCACACTTGGTTGGCATCGATGGCAATTTGTGAAGCCAGTTGTTTAAACGCATGCTCTGTTATTTTGTGCAAATCATACGACTTACCACGTACTTTGATTGTTCCCTTATCTACAGCATCATATAAACGGTAGATTTCAATATCAATACCACAGGCATCTTTGAGTTTGCTACCAATTTGTGCAAAAGCGCGGGATATACCATTTTTGGTGGTTAAACTACCACGTTCGGAATAACGACCTTTATCGGAAATTGTGTAGTCTGTTGTGCGAAATCCAACATCAATAATACCAATTTTATCAGTGGCAAAGCGTTTATTTTGTGCAATGCCTGTTGTGCTCAATAAACTATCCATCACTGTACCAATGGGTTGAGGTAATACACGCACATCAGAAACTTGAATGCTTGTTTGTTTGCGTTCGCCATCAGCATTAATTACATAAAAGTTATGTGTGGTTTTTAACATTTTTGCCAGCTCATCTTTATATTCACGGTAATGACCAATGGGTAAACCCACCACCAATTTTATAGGCTGGGATGTGTCTTTCACCAGCTTGCTTAATGTCGCTAGGGCAAGAATTTTACTAGAAGAAGATACAAATTGGGTTTGATCTAGAGTAAATGTACGGTCGGAGCTTTGGCGTTCGGCGAGTTCACCAACAAAATATGAAGTGTTGTCCACTTCGATTTGCAAGTGATCATCATCAGTATTGGAGTGCAGTAAGTTTTCTTTGATTTGAAACTCAACGGCTTCACCAAAAATCGATTTAAAAATGAGAAAATCATGCCCGTTGGTTGCTTTTGTAAAACCAAAGCCAATATCAATACCAATAATGTGTTCAGCCATAAATGCTCCAATATGTAATCGATGAGATGCCTTTAGTTAAGCAGAGGTTAGAAGTGCTGTCTATATTGTCAACACAACACAAAAAAGAGCTGCAAGGCGTTAACCTCACAGCTCTAAGTCAAATGGTGCTTATAAGCTAAATTAGCTTGTCATATTCGCATAATTTTGCACAAAGATGCCAGCAAACAAAATCGTTGCAATCACTGCTGGTCCATCACGATATAAAAACTTACCAATCTTTTTTGTCATATTCTTCATATACAATCTCCTTTCTTACTTAGGATGTTGTTTATTATACATAAGGTTTATTATAATAATGTGATGTTAATCATAAATTTTATTTAGGATTCTAAAATGAGGTTAACATC
>JALUWH010000046.1 GCA_027019685.1 Ghiorsea sp.
CAGGATATTCAAACAGGTGTTGTCACTTTATTTGTGCAGCACACCAGTTGCTCGCTGATGATTCAGGAGAATGCTGACCCTGATGTGCTTACCGATATGGAAATGTTTATGAATAAACTTATTCAAGATGGTGCCCCTGATTTCTTACATCGTGATGAAGGTGATGATGATATGTCTGCGCATATTCGAATGGCGCTTACGGCTGTATCGCTAACCATTCCTGTAACACAAGCTAGAGCAGCGTTGGGTATTTGGCAGGCTGTATATCTTTATGAACACCGCTATGCACCTATGCAACGGCGTGTGTTGTTACATCTCATTGGCGAATAAGGAACATCATGGACTATAAAATTGTAAAGAAAGATACGCTTTATCAGGGCTTTTTTAAGTATGAAGGTTTTGAAGTGGAGCATGACACATTCAAAGGCGGCTCATTAAGTATAGAACGCGAGCTTTTGGAGCGTGGTGATGCGGTTGCTATTCTATTGTATGATAAACAATGCGATGAAGTGCTGTTGATTGAGCAGTTTCGTATTGCGCCTGCGGTGCGTGATGAAAACGCTTGGATGATTGAAGTGGTGGCGGGCATGTTGGGTGAGGGCGAAGATAAAGTGCAGTGCGCCATTCGAGAATCCATTGAAGAGGCAGGTTATGAACCGTTTGATGTTCAATTCTTGGGTAAAACCTACGCTTCGCCCGGTGGCACATCGGAATGTTTGTATATGTATTTGGGTCATGTGGATAAAGATAAACCTGTATCTGAAGGCGGCGGCTTGGATGAAGAGCATGAGGATATTCGAAGCTTTTGGGTATCGCGTGAGGAAGCTGTACAAATGGCAAAAGATGGGCGCATTAACTCTAGCGTGCCTATGCTCACCATCATGCTAGCATTTGGCGTGGGTGGGGTTGTTTTACCTGCTTAGTGTTAAGACATAAACATAATATGCAAAAGGGGTTGAATATTAAAAATAAAGCCCTATACATTAGAATATGATAATATATTAACAGGAGAGTAGTGATGGCAACAGTTGATTTAACAGCAGAAAATTTTGAAGAAAATGTAAGTGGTAGTGCTATCACTATTATTGATTTTTGGGCTCCTTGGTGTGGACCTTGCAAAGCTTTTGCACCAACCTATGAAGAAGTATCTGAAAATCATCCTGATGTGATGTTTGCTAAAGTAAATACTGAAGTTGAGCAACAATTGGGTGCACAGTTTAATATTCGCTCCATCCCAACATTAATGGTGATTCGTGATAATATTGTAATTTTTTCCCAAGCTGGAGCACTACCCAAAAATGCACTTGAAGATTTGGTGAAACAAATTAAAGAAGTGGATATGGATGAAGTGCGTGCTGCAGTGGCAAAAGAGCAGGCGGAAAAGAAATCATAACAAAACTTTGAGACTGTTTATATTAAAGCCTTCGTAACTTATTTTGTGTTACGGAGGCTTTTTTATGGCATTACCTTTGCGTTCTTTTGTCTGCTCTGCTATATATAATTGGAAGTAGAGTTGAGGAGCCAAGTATATGGATTGGAATAGGCGCAGCCATGCACAAAAGCTAAATAGTAAACAAAAGCGTTTTTTACAATGGGCATCATTTCTTTTGTTATTGGTTTTTGTTGCAACTTACTTGATGTATTAATCGATTTCTTCAGCAAGTGGTCGCCAAAATCTAAGCATAGGTTCAGGGACTTGCTCCAGTTGGTTTAATATAGGGCTAGCGCACCACTTACGAATCAAATCAGCATCTAAGGTAGGATCAATCAATCTAAACCCTGCTTCACCACTTTGGCGTGTGCCCACTGCATCACCTGCACCGCGATGTTGCAGGTCTGCCTCAGCAAGTTGTAACCCATCATGGCATGTAGTCATCAGTTTTAAGCGATTTTGTGCGGTTTCAGTGGCGATTTTGCTGGGAATTAACATGCAATAACTTTGTAAGTCTGACCTGCCTACGCGCCCCCTAAGTTGATGCAATTGGGCTAAGCCATACATATCCGCATGTTCAATCACAATGACTCGTGCTTCTGGCACATTCACACCCACTTCAACCACGGTGGTGGAGACAATCAGCTTGCAACTTCCATCAGCAAAAGCATTCAGTGCAGCTTGTTTATCCTTGGGTTTCATTTTGCCGTGTAAACCCAGTACATTTTCTTGTGGAAAGCGTTGTTTTAAAGTTTCTAAACGTTCATTTACGCTGACCATATCATCATCTTCATCAATGCGGGGCACAATCCAGTAAACCCTGCCATCTTGAGCAAGCATACGTTGTACTGCATCGGCAAGCGCTGGCATTTTATCGGCTGCAATGACGCGTGTTTCAATGGGCTTCCGCCCTTTGGGTAGCCCCTGCATGATGCTAAGGTGCATATCACCATATAATGCTAGAGCCAATGAGCGGGGAATGGGTGTCGCAGTCATGGCAAGCAAGTGGACGGCTTCTGTTTTATTCTTTTCTGACAGCGCCCAGCGTTGTTGCACACCAAAGCGATGTTGTTCATCAATCATAGCGAGTCCAAGGTCTTTAAATATCACATCATGAGTGAGCAGGGCATGTGTGCCTACGAGCACATCAATATCACCTGCTGCCAATGCTTTGAGCATGGTGTTACGTTCTCGTTTTTTGGTGCTACCTGTGAGCAGTGCTACGCTGATATGGTGCGGTTCTAATAGTTCCTTTAAAGTTTCGACATGTTGTTGCGCCAAGACTTCGGTAGGAGCCATGATAGCACTTTGTCTGCCGTGTGCTGCAAGGCGAACCATGCCAAGCGCTGCAATCCAAGTTTTACCTGCGCCCACATCACCTTGTAATAAGCGGTGCATGCGTTTTCCTGAACTCAAATCATCACCAATCTCTTGCCAAACATGTTGTTGCCCTGCAGTGAGCTCATAGGGCAAAGCCTTGATAAACGTTTGTTCTTTGTCTGTTGCAACCATTGGAACTGTTTTTACTTCGGCTTGTTTTCGTTGGTTTTGCATAAGCTGCAAATAGACCAGTAATTCTTCAAGTTGCAGTCGTGTTAATGCTTGCTGCATGGTTTCTGAGTCGGGTGCGAAATGTTCGTTGTTGTGCAACAGGCTTAAAGCTTGAACAAGGGTAGGGAAGTCGGGTAGATGTGCATCTAGTGGGCTTTGTGCTTCTTTGGCAAGCATTTGCACGGCTTTCTTTATCCATCCGCCCACTTTTTTACCGTTAAACCCTGCCAATGATGCATATTTAGCCACCCAACCTGCTTGAAAGCGGTCAATGGGTAACCAATCAGGGTGTGTCATTTGATACTTGCTGCCCCATTTGTCAGGTATGCCACGTACAGTAATCTTTTGCCCTTCCTGCAATCTTGCATCTGTCATCATATATTTAGCATGAAAAAAGGAGAGTTGTATGCTTGCGCCAGTATCATCGGTCAGTGTGATATGCACGGTCGCTTTGCGTCCAAAACCATGGCTTCGACGGCTTTGAATCACGCCTTGGATACGCGCTTCTTGTTTGGGTATTAAATCCTTGATGGGCGTAATGATACGATCATCAACCCATGACTTTGGCAGGTGAAACAATAGAGAGCCTAAGGTGTGATAGCCAAGTTTTTGCAGCTTTTTTGCAGCCACAGGACCAACACCATCGATGCGCTCAATAGGCAGGT
>JALUWH010000047.1 GCA_027019685.1 Ghiorsea sp.
TTTACTTCCGTACAACTGACGTGACTGGTTCTGTTAAGTTGCCTGAAGGCACTGAAATGGTAATGCCTGGCGATAATATCGCTATGGACGTAACATTGATTACACCAATCGCAATGGATAAAGAACTTAGATTTGCTATCCGCGAAGGTGGACGCACAGTTGGCGCTGGCGTTGTAACTGATATTAACAAGTAATTCGAGAGTATACATGTCAACTCAAACTATTCGTATTCGCTTGAAAGCTTTTGACCATAGAATTTTGGACAAAAGTGCTCAAGACATTGTAGAAACAGCAAAACGTACTGGTGCAGTAGTAAGGGGTCCTATCCCAATCCCTACTAAAATCCGTAAGTTCTGCGTGATTCGTTCACCGCATAAATATAAAGATTCGCGTGAACAATTTGAAATTCGGACGCATAAGCGTCTATTAGACATCGATAAACCAACACCACAAACTGTGGATGCGTTGATGAAGCTAGACCTTCCGTCTGGCGTCGATGTTGAAATTAAACTTTAAGGGGCGTTGTCATGAGTACAGGTTTAATTGCCCGTAAAGCGGGTATGACACAGGTTTTCGCTGAAGATGGTTCAGTTGTTCCTGTAACTGTTCTTAATGTTGAGGCGTGCAAGGTTATTTCTTTGCGCACATCAGCTAAAGATGGTTACAACGCTGTGCAGGTCGGTTTCGGAAAAGCTAAAAAAGTAGTTTCTCGTGGTGTGCAAGGTCATTATGCACGTCAGGGTCAAGAAGCTATGGGTGGCTTGATGGAATTTAGAACAGCTGCAGAGCCTGAATTGGAGTTGGGTCAAGATTTGACAGCAACACTATTTGAAGCAGGACAAAAGCTAGATATTTCAGGCACATCAAAAGGTCGCGGTTTCGCGGGTGTGATGAAGCGTTATAACTTCGGTGGTCAGCGCGCAACACATGGTGCTGAAAAAGTACATCGTCAGATGGGTTCGACAGGTCAGTGCCAATGGCCTGGTCGTGTATTTCCTGGTAAGAAAATGCCTGGTCACTATGGTGATAAGCGCATTACTACGCAAAACATTGAAATTGTTCGTATTGATGAAGAGCAAAATCGTATTCTAGTCAAAGGTGCAGTTCCTGGCGCGAAGAACGGTTTGTTGGAGCTTCGTCCTGCGGTGAAGGGAGCATAAAGTGACAGCAGTTAAGATTGTTGATCAAAACAACAAAGAAGTCGGCTCTCGTGATTTGAACGAAAAAGTGTTTGGCTTAGAAGCAGACAATGGTTTGGTTCATCGCGTGTATAGTGCATTAGCTAGAGCGCAACGTGCTGGTACACATAGTACAAAAACGGTTGCTGATGTTTCTGGTGGCGGTAAAAAACCTTTTAAACAAAAAGGTACAGGGCGTGCGCGTCAGGGTACAACTCGTGCTGCGCAAATGCGTCATGGTGGTGTGGCACATGGCCCACAACCGCATGATTACAACACGCGTATCAACAAAAAAGAGCGTCGTTTAGCAACAGCTTTGGTGTTATCAGATGCTTTGCGTGAAGGTCGTTTAATTGTATTAAACAAGCTTGAATTGAAAGAAGCTAAGACTAAATCATTTATTGCGGTGCGTGATGCACTTAAAGTTGAATCAGGTTTGTTTGTGTTGGCTGAAAACAATAATGAAGTTGAACTTTCTGGTCGTAATGTGCCTTTGAGTAAAGTTGTACTTGATGGTCAAATGAATTTACATGATATGTTGAAATTTGATCATTTGGTTGTGACTGAAGATGCATTGTCAAACCTAGAAAAACGCTTGGGAGGTGAAGGATGAACGCAAAATATCATCACTTTAATGCGCTCCGTAAGCCTGTAATTACTGAAAAAAGCTACAAGGCTACTAGCGATGCGAACCAATATACATTTCGCGTAGCTCCAGATGCAACAAAGCTTCAAGTAAAAGCAGCAGTTGAGGCTATTTTTGAAGTTGAAGTTGAAAAGGTTCAGGTTGTGAACTTGCCTAGCAAGGAAAAGCGTCGTGGCGCACACACAGGAACTCGCTCTGGTTATCGTAAAGCTATCGTGCGTTTGGTTGAAGGCCAGTCGCTAGAAGTAGCGGAAGAGGCATAAGACATGGCAATTAAAGTTTGGAAACCAATGACCAATGGTGTTCGTGGACGCGTTGCGATTGTAAACCCTGATTTGTACAAAGGTGCTCCAGAAGCACGTTTGACAGAAGGGCTTACAAAATCGGGCGGTCGTAACAACAATGGTCGTATCACTTCGCGTCACCGTGGTGGCGGACATAAGCGCCTTTATCGCTTGATTGATTTTAAACGTGACAATCAAGGAATTGAAGGTAAGGTTGCGCGCCTTGAATATGACCCGAATCGCACGGCGCACATTGCGTTGGTTGTTTTTTCAAATGGTGATAAGCGTTATATTTTGGCTCCACAAGGTCTGCGCGCTGGAGACAAAGTTGTTTCAGGTCCTGAAGCAGAGATTCGTCCAGGTAATGCATTGCCATTAGGCAATATTCGTGTGGGTACTATGCTGCACAATGTTGAAATGAAACCAGCTAAGGGCGGTCAAATGGCGCGTACTGCTGGTGCTTCTGTTCAGCTGATGGGTAAGGAAAATGGCAAGGCTATTTTGAAGTTACCGTCAGGTGAGTTTAGGCGTGTTGATTTGCGTTGCATGGCAAGTGTTGGTGTGATTGGCAATGCTGATCACTCAAACCAAAAGATTGGTAAAGCTGGTCGTTCGCGCTGGTTGGGTAAACGTCCACATGTTCGTGGTGTGGCAATGAACCCAGTTGACCATCCACATGGTGGTGGTGAAGGGCGTACGTCTGGTGGTCGTCACCCAGTAACACCTTGGGGTGTTCCAACCAAGGGTCGCAAGACTCGTAAAAAGAATAAGACTTCGAATCGTGATATTGTTCGTCGTCGTAATCAGAAGTGAGGTAGCACATGGCGCGTTCATTAAAGAAAGGTCCATACATTGAAGCTTCTCTTGAAAAGAAAGTTTTGGCTGCTGTAGAGAATGGAAAAAAAGGTGTGATCAAAACTTGGTCACGTCGTTCTACAATTTCACCTGATTTTGTAGGTTTGAATTTTGCTGTTCATAACGGTAACAAGTTTATCCCTGTTTTTGTTTCTGAGAACATGGTGGGTCACAAGTTGGGTGAGTTTTCTCCAACGCGTACTTATTATGGTCACGGTGCTGACAAAAAAGCACGGAAGAGGTAAGTAGTTATGTCTGTAGAAGTACGTGCGATGCATAAAAATGCACATATTAGCGCACAAAAAGTTCGTACAGTAGCAAATGCTGTTCGTGGGTTACCCGTGGATCGTGCGCTTGCCGCATTATCTTTATCGCCTAAGAAGGCGGCACGTGTGATTGAGAAGGTTGTGAAGTCTGCGGTTGCTAATGCTGAGCAGAACAATGGTTTGGATGTGGATAATTTGTTGATTTCAACAATCACAGTCGATCAAGGTGAAGTTTTGAAGCGTTACCGTCCAAAAGGTATGGGTCGTATGCGCCAGCGTTTTCATCGTCATAGTCATGTAACAGTGGCTGTGAGCGAACGTAGTTAAGGGAGTTCTGGAATGGGACAAAAAGTCAATCCAATTGGTTTCCGAGTTGGTATTACCCGTGGTTGGGAATCAGTTTGGTACGCAGCAGATAA
>JALUWH010000048.1 GCA_027019685.1 Ghiorsea sp.
ATCCTAAAGTGATTAAAGTGGAATCTATTCACGATAGCAGCACAATTTCACAACACTTCTTCGAACTCCAAAACGACACACAACGCTTGGATGCACTCAAACGTATTCTTTTAACATACGCACCTGAATCAGCCGTGGTCTTTTGTAATACCAAACGCGACGCCCAAGATGTCACCGACACATTAGTGGCAGAAGGATTTAGCGCGTTGGATTTAACGGGCGACTTGGAACAACGTGACCGCGACCAAACACTGATTCAATTTGCCAACAAAAGTATCAGCGTATTGGTAGCTACTGACGTAGCAGCCCGTGGCTTAGATATTGATAACCTCGATTTGGTGGTCAACTACCATTTAGCCCATGACCCTGAGTCTCATATCCACCGTATAGGTCGTACAGGACGCGCTGGCAGCAAAGGAACAGCCTGCAGCTTGTTCACACCCAATGAAGGTCATCAAATTGCTTTATTCGAGGATATTTTAAAACAACCCATTCAAGCAGAGTCTTTGCCCCCTGAATCAGTATTAACACAAAAACCCAAACCCGCAACATATCAAACATTGCAAATTGGTGGAGGCAAAAAACAAAAACTTAGAGCTGGCGATATTCTTGGCGCACTCACCAGTGAAGGTGGCATTGCTGGCAAGCAAGTCGGTAAAATCAATATTGGGGATAACTGGTCGTATGTCGCGATTCAAAGCGATGTTCTTAACGTTGCCATGCAAAAGCTATCCAATGGTAAACTCAAAGGTAAAACCTTCCGTGTTCGTTTACTCAAAGGTTTATAACCAACCTGCACATTCTCGCGCTAAATCTAAGCTTCTAAGGCTTTTGTACCATGAAAACTATCAAATCAATCGAGTCTGACCCTGTTGATTATCAATTTGGCAACGCATCTGGATTGAAAGAACAGCCCAGCTTTCTTTGATTGTATGGTAAAGCTTTAAACATTGTGCCACTCAAGTGCCCATCAGCTTGAAACCATGCTTTTGTTCTAATATATGTATTAAGTAAAATAGCTTGGAATTCGGACCCTAAATCATAATAATTATTGGGTTGAACATATGCTAAACAAGCCTCTGAGTTCATCATTTGTTTAGCAATTGTCATTGAGGCAACAGGGTCTACTGCATTCAAAATAAACTGTTGGTCTAACTTTGCTTCTTGAGTTAAAGCAGCCCTTGTTTTTTGAGAGTTCGGATAAGTCAAAGCAATCCAGCACTGCACATCATCGCGCACACCATCATTATCCGAATCAATACCTGCCAGAGTTGCCTTGCCTGCTGCACCGGGGTCGGGCGGTAGATTGGCGAGCAAATCTGCCTCCCCCGCCCACACAGCCAAACTGGCCAAAAGAATCAGCAACAACAGAACGTGCTTAATTATATTTCCCTCCTTAATTCGGCATTGCATCAGGATTAAAGTCACACCCTGTTGATTTATCAGGTGGCAAAGAAAAGAACTGACCACTTAGATGCTGGCTATGTTGCAATGCTGCCTTAGACCGTGCATAAGTATTCAGATATAGAGCTCTCATTTCTCCACTTATATTATAACTATCTTTTCCGCTAAGACCTTTAATCTGTCTTCGGACAAAAGATAAACAAAGGTAAGCTCTATTCGACTCAATAGCATAGCTCCTAGCATTAATTGCATCTGCGGCATTGAGCAAAATCTTTTGCTTTGCTTTAGCCATTTGAGTTAGTGCAGCCCTTGTTTTCTGCGAATTGGGGTATGTCAAAGCAATCCAGCGTTGCACATCATCACGCACACCATCATTGTCCGAATCAATGCCAGCTAATGTTGCCTTGCCTGCTGCACCGGGGTCGGGTGGTAGGTTGGCGAGCAAATCAGTCTCCCCCGCCCACACAGCCGAACTGGCCAAAAGAATCAGCAACAACAGAACGTGCTTCATTATATTTCCCTCCTTAATTCGGCATTGCATCAGGATTAAAAGAACACCCTTGCTTCAAGTCTGCGGGAACAGTAAAAAACATTCCCCCAAGATGCGAATCATGCTGCAACCATGCCTTTGTTCTCAGTAATGTATTCAAGTATACCGCCCTTAATTCTCCCTTAATACTATACGCATCACTCCCAGCGAGACCTAATATGGATTCTCGCACATAACTTATACAGTCTGCCGCATTATCAGCAATATCTGCATTCGCACGAGCACTCGCTACATCTGCTGCTCCCAGTAAAATAATTTGTTTAGCTTTAGCCATTTGAGTTAGTGCAGCCCTAGTTTTCTGTGAATTCGGATAAGTCAAAGCAATCCACCGCTGCACATCATCGCGCACACCATCATTATCCGAATCAATGCCTGCAAGCGTTGCCTTGCCTGCTGCACCTGGATCAGGCGGTAAATTGGAAAGAATTGAGCTATCAACTTCTTCAGCCCAAACTGAAGGAAAATAACTTTGCACGGTCTGCCAAGCATTGGAAAAGAAACTTTTTTCTTCATCCTTAGCTAGCGCAGGTGCCGCTATTAAAAAAGACAGTAAAATAGTAACCGATAAAAATCTAAACATCGCCAACTCCCATCAAACCAAGATGGAGAACATAGAACACTTGTCCCGCAGAAAGCAAGCCTTATTTGTGATTCGTGCGTTGCATCATAGGTTAGTAAAACCTATCAAACAGATAACTTATAACCAACCTGCACATTCGCGTTGAATGAGACCTGCCAAGGCTTGAATATGGTCATCTCTATCATTAAGCGCAGGGATATAGCGCAAATCCTTGCCCCCTGCTTCGATAAAGTAACCTTTATTTTCCACCGCGATTTCTTCTAAAGTTTCCAAACAATCTGCGGCAAATCCTGGGCAAATCACATCCACATCTTTGATGCCTTCTGCACCCCAAGCTTTAAGCTGGCTTGCTGTGTAAGGTTGAAGCCATTCTTCACGGCCAAAAATAGATTGAAAGGTCAGCATCCATTCATCATCACCAAGCCCCAAAGCTTGCGCCAACAACTTTGAAGTTTGCTCACAATGCAGTTGATAAGGGTCACCGTTATTCACATAACGTTTAGGAATACCATGGAACGACAACATCAACTTTTCAGCCTTACCATGTTTATCCCAATGCTCACGCACCGAGTTTGCCAAGGCTTCGATATATGCAGGTTCATCATGATATGCTGATAACACACGTACATCAGGCACTCTGCGCCATGTTTTCAACACATCAAACACTTGATCGGTCACCGCAGCCGTGGTGCTTCCTGAATATTGCGGATAAAGCGGCAAAACAAACAAACGGTTGCATCCTTGCTCACGCAAATTATTCAAACCTTGTTCAATGGCTGGATTACCATAGGTCATAGCAAGCTCCACCACGATGTCATCACCCAATTGTTCTTGCAAAGCCTTTTGCTGTTGCTGACTAATCACCATCAATGGTGAGCCTTGCTCCGTCCACACCGTTTGATAAGCATGGGCTGATTTTTTAGGGCGAATATTAAGAATCACGACATTGAGTGCAAACCACCAAAGCAAACGATTGGCTTCAACCACACGAGGATCACCCAAAAACTGCTTCAAATAACGACGCAGTGCAGAAGGTGTTGGGGCATCAGGTGTACCAAGGTTCACCAACAGTACACCAACTTTT
>JALUWH010000049.1 GCA_027019685.1 Ghiorsea sp.
TGGTTGATTGCAGAAAACTAGGCTGTACCTCACCATTTTCCCATACGATGTTGCCTTGTAAGGTGAGGGAGATATTTTTAGGTTTTTTGTAACCTAACCAAGAAAATGAACTTTGACTGGCATCAAGGTCAAAGTTTATAGAATGGTCTTGTTTTGTGGTATGGCTGATAACAAGGTGACCTGTTAATACACCATCACCGCTAATGTTTTGCTTGTGTGTTTGCTGATCAACTATGATTTGGCTTAAAGGCAGCCATAGAGAGCTATGTTGCAGTTGTAAGGGAACTTTCCAATAATCAGGTTGCAGTGTTGCAGAGGTGATATTGATGCTGGTATCTTTGTTGTCTGCTGTGGATATGGTCGCAGACTTTAGGTGCCAATGTGCCTTGTTGGAGAAGCTGAGACCTTCAAATGTAAACTTGCCTGCATCAATATCGACTTCTTTTTGCTGGGCTAATGGTGTTGATAAACTGTAGTTTATCTTTTTCCAAGAGAATTGACCTTGGCTATTAAAGTTATCTGCATTCCAGTCTGTTTGGATAAGAATATTTTTTAGGCTGTTGCTTTGTACGAAGTGTTTATATTTAGTATTGTTGAAAAGATTGGCAATAGGTTCTAAGTTTAAGGATGTACTTTGGCTGTTGATTTGGCATATATTCCAAGTGTCACAAGAACCTGAAATTTGCACACTTCCAGCATCTTTGATTTTAAGCACCATGTCACTAATGACAAAAAGCTTAGCCTCACTTGCTTTGAGTTTGCCACGTAGTTCCAGATAGTTTCGGTTGTTTCTTTTCAGGGCAAGGTGCCCAAATGTTTGCCATGGTTTGTCTTGGTACATATGCGCTGTAATAGAACCTGTTAATGTTTCCAGAGTTGTATCATGTGAGATAAAAGAAAGGGGAATATCAATCAGCTTGATGCGGGAAAATCCACGTGTAATTTTTCCATGCCTTAGGTGCAGATACCCATGAGCATCAATGCGACCATCGCCAATATGTGCGCGTAGCTCAGCGCGAGGGTTTTTATTATTACCTATATCTCGTATATCAAGGTCAGTTTTTTCTAGGGTAATATGCTGTTGTTCAAAATGAATCTCGCTTTGAGAAATATCAATGCGTTTTAGTTTAAATCGTTCACTTTCTATAAAATTTAACCACGCATCCTTTTCTGTTTGTAAAACATTAATCTCAGCAAAACGAATATAAAGAGCCTGAGGTAAACCTTTCCCTGTGAGTAGTGCAGCTAAATTTAAATCAATTGAAACTTGTTCGGCATGTAAAGTAAAAGCTTGGGTTTGAATGTTCACATTGCTTAAGCTGATAGAACCCATATACATGGGGCTAAGGCTTAAACTTTTTGCATCCAGAGTAACCCCAGATTGAGCCAATTGTGTTTTTATGGCATGGTAAAGTTTAGTTTTATCAATATTGCCAACAATCAACGTTAAGACAAAGGCAGCCACCACGCTGGCAAAAATCCACCGACGTGATGACTGCCTCATCTATTTAACCCAAAAGTTCTTTGAGACGTTGGTTCACCATGGCTGGGTTGGCTTTACCCTTGGATGCTTTCATGACCTGACCGACAAAGAAGCCGAACAAGCGGTCTTGTCCGCCTTTATAAGCTTCAACTTGCCCAGGGTTGGCATCTAGAACTTCCTGAATCATGGCATCAATGGCACCCGTATCTGAGACTTGCTTTAAGCCTTTTTCATCAATGATGGCATCCACGTCTTTACCTGATTCCATCATGGCATCAAGTACATCTTTAGCAATTTTCCCTGAAATCGTATTGTCTGCGATTCTATCAAGCAATGATGCTAGTGCTTGTGCAGATATAGGTGATTCAGTGATGTCTTTGTTCAACTCTTTGAGGCGACCAAGCAATTCATTGGCAAGCCAGTTGGCACATTGCTTAGGGTTGGCAGGGTGGGCAGCAACCAATGCTTCATACCATTGTGCCAAGCTTTGGGTTTGCGTAAGTACATCCGCATCATAAGCTGATAAGCCAAACTCTGTTTCAAAGCGTTTACGCAACTGATTAGGCAGCTCAGGCATGGATGCTTTGATAGCATCGACTTCTTCTTGAGTCACACGCAATGGTGGCAAGTCAGGCTCTGGGAAGTAGCGGTAATCATGGGCTTCTTCTTTACTACGCATAGAGCGTGATTCATTTTTGACTGAATCCCAAAGGCGAGATTCTTGTTTGACTTCACCACCATCTTCAATAATTTCAATTTGACGCAATACTTCAAACTCAATGGCTTGTTTGATAAAGCGAAATGAGTTCATATTTTTCATTTCAGTGCGTGTGCCAAGCGGCGCACCCTTTTGGCGAACAGAGACATTGGCATCACAACGGAATTGACCTTTTTCCATGTCAGCACCAGACACACCAAGGAATTTGATGATTTGATGTAGTTGTTTCAAGTAAGCAATGGCTTCATCTGCTGAACGCATATCTGGCTCAGATACGATTTCCATCAATGGAATGCCAGAACGGTTCAAGTCGATATGCGATACGGCATCAAGCCCTTCATGCATAGATTTACCTGCATCTTCTTCCATGTGAATACGGGTCACACCAAGGCGTTTTTCGCCATCTTTGGTAGGGATGTCGATATAACCACCTTCGACAATGGGTACTGCAAATTGTGAGATTTGGTAGCCCTTTGGAAGGTCAGGATAAAAATAGTTTTTACGGTCAAACTTCGATTCAAGGTTGATGTTTGCGTTAATGGCAAGACCCGTCAAAATAGTTTTTCGGGCAGCTTCATCATTAAGTACTGGCAATTGACCTGGCATGCCTAAACATACAGGGCAGGTTTGCGAGTTAGGCTCTGCACCAAACTCGGTGGAACAACCGCAAAATGCTTTGGTTTTGGTATTGATTTGGCAATGAACTTCTAATCCGATAACAACTTCCCAGCTCATGCTTCACCTCCAAATTTTACTGGCGACTTGGTATGCCAATCCGTTGCACTTTCATAAGCCGATGCAGCAGCCAAAATTTTATCTTCTTGCCAAGCAGGTGCAATCCATTGCAGACCAACGGGTAAGTTTTGGGCGAAGCCACAAGGTTGTGACAAGCCAGGTAACCCCGCCAAGTTTACAGCAATGGTAAAAATATCAGATAAATACATGGTTAAAGGGTCATCTGTTTTCTCGCCTGATTTAAAGGCTGGGATAGGGCTGGTTGGTGTAGCAATCACATCAACTTGTTCAAATGCTTGTTTAAAATCTTGGATAATCAAGGTTCGTACCTGTTGGGCTTTTAAATAATAAGCATCGTAATAACCCGATGAAAGGGCGAATGTGCCTGTAAGAATACGGCGTTTCACTTCTGCGCCAAAACCTTCGTCCCGTGAGCGGGCATACATATCTTCCAAGTCTTCAGGGTTATCACAACGGTGACCAAATCTAACTGCATCATAACGCGATAAATTGGTAGATGCTTCAGATGGTGCAATCACATAATAGGCTGCAATAGCATATTCAGTATGTGGTAATGAAATATCAACAATTTCAGCACCCATACTTTCACATTTTTTCAATGCAGCTTCCACTTGGGCGCACACTTCTTCATCCATGCCATCAATAAAGTAT
>JALUWH010000050.1 GCA_027019685.1 Ghiorsea sp.
TAGCTGGTGTGGATGAAGAGCGTTTGAATACGCTAATTATTGCTGCGCGTGAAGCATGCGGATGGTTTAAAGAGTAATTACTCGCGTGAAAGAGCGTAAACGAACACAGCGGACTTGTTTTTGTTGCCGAAAGGTGTTGGACAAGCAGATGTTGTTACGTTTGGTTGTAGATGATGAAGGGCAAATATGGCCTGACTTTTCGGCAAAGCTTCCTGGGCGAGGTGTATACCTTTGTTTGGAAGAAGTTTGTTTGCGTAAGATGTCAGACAAACGCTTGCAAGTGTTGCGGCGTGACTTTTCGCCGCAGTTGCCGCAATGGCAGGTTTTACAGCAGCGATTGTCTGATATGCTTGGGCTAAGATTTAATCAGATGTTGTCGGGTATGAAGCGACAAGCTGTGATTGGACGTGATGCAGTGATGCATCAAATGTGGGATAAAAAATCATTACTGGTTTTATTTGCTAGCGATGCAGGTGATGCATTGCTTAGGCAGGTGAAAGATGCAGTGGCAAAGCGTGAAGACGGTAAGTCTTTGCGGACAAAAGTGTTGGTGTTGGAGCTGGACGCTAAATCATTGGGTTTAGTGTTGGGTAGAGAGAAAGTATCAGTTGTGGCTTTTTTGCAGGCTAGTCCTCAAGAAAAGCTGTGGCAATTATGTGTTTGGCAGCAGCACCTTGTGCAAGCAGGTGTGGAAGCAGACAAAAGGAAAGCAAGGTAACAGATGGCGAATAAACGTGTTCTTGATTTGGCGAAAGATTTAGGTGTGACTGCAGATGATGTGCAGCGTGCAGCAGTAAGCTGTGGCGTGGCTGCTGATAGCCCAACAGCAAGTTTGGATAGTAGTGATGTGGTAAAAGTGAAAGCTGCATTGAAATCCAATGAGAAAAAAAGTGCGGGTGGTAGTAAAACACTGACGCTGGGTAAACCCTTGTCGCTTGGTGGAAAAGGTTCATCGGAGTCGGGTAACCATTCTGTTGAAGTTTCTGTGCGCCGAAGACGCTCTAGAGTCGTTGGGGCAGCAGCTGTTACGAATAAGCCCACGATAAAGCCAGCAGATCAAGCGCGTAAAGCTGTAGAAACAAGTGCAGAGCGAAAAAAGGTTACTGCGCCAGTAGTGTCTAAACCTGTAAGTAAGGTTGCAAGTCCTGCAGAAACCGTTGTAAAAAAAGTTGAAGTCAAAAAAGATAGTGCACCCAAAAGGGTTGTGGTAAAAAAAGCTGCGCCGAAAAAAGAAGCTGTAGCAGAAAAGACAACCAAGAGTTTGCCTAAACCAAGTGTATCACCAGCCAAGTTAGCTGCGGAAAAAATTGCAGCACAGAAAGTGAAAAAGTCTGAAGCGCAAGCCGAACAACGTCAAAGAAGGCGTGCGGCACATGTGCAGCGCACCGAAAGTCGCCCCAGACCCAATCGTACAGGGACTGCGTCAACGCAGCATCAAAAAGATAAGTTGCCTGCACGGGCTCCAGTACAAAAACGTGAACAACCCCGTACACAGCGACCCAAAACTGGTGGTCCACGCACAACCATTCGTACGGGTTTAACACCAGCACAAATTGCTGCATCCAAAGCACCACGTTCATCAATTAAACAAATTGAAGAAAAGATTACAAAAGAACGTCGCCAACAGCGTCAGAATCGACCGCAAGGTCAAAGACCAGGCTCGCGCCCAGGTGGTTCTTCACCGTCGAATGCAACACAGCGTCGTTCACCATCTGTGGCAGTGGCTCCAGTTGAACAGCCTACATCACCAACAGGACAAAAACGTCGTCCTGCACAAGGTGGTCAGCGTCATCAAAAACGCCGTTTAACGCCTGCAGAAAAGGCAGCGCGTCGTGATTATTCTTCTAAACGTCATCAGTCCTTAACACCTGAGCAGGAAGAGCGTATGGCACGTTTAGCCAAAGGTGGTCGTCGCTTGAAAAACAGCATGATTACTAAGGATGATGAGGCATTTGTGATTCGCGAAGTTGAGATTTTAGATGGGATGATTGTTTCAGATTTAGCAGCTAAAATGGCTGTAAAATCTGCAGATTTGATTAAAAAGCTGTTTGAAATGGGGCAAATGATTTCAGTCAATGAGGCCATTGATGCTGATACAGCAATGCTGATTGTTGAAGAGTTTGGACACAAACCAAAACTTATTAATGAAGCAGCTGTTGAAGATGTATTGATTGCAGAGGTAGAGGAAGATGAGGAGGCATTGTCTCCACGTCCGCCAGTTGTTGTGGTGATGGGCCATGTGGATCATGGTAAAACATCGATTCTTGATTCTTTGCGCAAAGCGGCTGTTGCAGAAGGCGAAGCTGGTGGTATTACGCAACATATTGGTGCGTATATGGTCAAACTTGAGAGTGGTGAACGCGTTGTGTTTGTCGATACACCAGGTCATGAAGCATTTACAGGTTTAAGAGCTCGTGGCGCAAACTTAACAGACGTTGCAGTTTTAGTGGTTGCGGCAGATGATGGTGTAATGCCACAAACTGTTGAAGCTTTGAATCATGCACGTTCTGCTGGTGTACCCATTATTGTAGCAGTGAATAAGATGGATAAAGAGGGCGCTGACCCTGAAATGGTTAAACGCCAATTAGCAGAACATAATGTTGTGCCTGAAGATTGGGGTGGAGACACTATTTTTGTAAATGTCTCGGCACACACAGGTGAAGGTCTTGAAGACTTGCTTGAGATGCTAGCATTACAAACAGAAATTCTTGAGTTGCGTGCTAACCCTGATCGCTCAGGTCGTGGTGTGGTTATTGAATCGCGCCTTGATAAAGGTCGCGGCCCTGTAGCAACTGTATTGGTACAAAATGGTACTTTCCACAAAGGTGATACCGTTGTGGTTGGTTCAGTGATGGGACGCATTCGTGCAATTATTGATGAAAATGCTGTGCAACATAAAACAGCAGGGCCTTCGATTCCATTTGAATTGATTGGTTTAAAAGAAGTTCCTGAAGCTGGCCTTGAAATTGTAGCGGTTGAGAATGAACGCCAAGCCAAAGATATTGTTAGTTACCGCAAAGAAAAAGAACGTCAGCATGGTGTAACCAGTGATAAACGCGCAACACTTGATGAGTTGTTCGCTGATATGGCTAGTGGTATTGCTGAAGTACCAGTATTGATTAAAGGTGATGTGACGGGTTCGGTAGAAGCCATGGCTGAATCATTGGTCAAAGCAGGTACGGATGAAGTGAAAGTGAAAGTGATTCATAAAGCCATTGGTGGCATCACTGAATCTGATATTATGTTGGCTTCTGCATCCAATGCGATTGTGATTGGTTTTAATGTTCGACCTGAAACCAAGGCTAAGAAATTAGCCGTTGATGAAGGTGTTGATGTTCGATTCTATAAAGTTATTTATGACGCTATTGATGAAGTGAAACTGGCAATGGCGGGTAAACTTTCACCTGATGAAGTTGAGAAAGTAACAGGTTCAGCAGAAGTTCGTGAAGTGTTTATGGCACCGAAAATTGGTGCAATTGCAGGTTCTTATGTGACGGATGGTTTTGTGACCCGTGGTTCTAAAGTACGTGTATTGCGCGAAGGTGTATTGATTTATGATGGTACACTTGCTTCATTACGTCGCTTTAAAGATGATGTGAAAGAAGTGAAAACTGGTTATGAATGTGGTATTGGCGTTGAAAACTTTAATGATATTAAAGAAGGGGATACCTTCGAGTTTTATGTTATTGAAGAAGTGGCAGCAACATTATAATTGATGCGTAAATCAAAATCACCTGCGTTAAGTCGCTTTGAATCGGATATGCGCCGGTTGTTAACAATCTTGTTGCAGCGTGATGTTGAGGATCCAATGTTGTTAGGTATTAGTTTGACACGGTTTGAGCTTAGCGATGCCAATGGTCAAGCCATTGCCTATGTGCATAGCATGTTGCCTATGGAGCAAAAAGAAGCTGTACGGCGCTTAAATGCTTTGCGCCCACACTTTATGCATCTTTTGCGCAAAGCCATGCCTAAAAAACGTATGCCTGACCTTGTCTTTCGATGGGATGATGCTTTGGATAAAACGCATCAAGTTCTTGATACGATGAAGGGTTTTAAATCTTCATGATTTTGTGCCCAGAGCAGGATTGGAAAGCGGTTGTTGGGCAATTAACTGCTGCTAAACATATTATGTTAACGACACATAGAAGCCCTGATGCTGATGGTATTGGTTCACAAATTGCTTTGTTTCATGTTTTAAAAAACATGGGCAAAGAAGTGACCATGTATAACAGGGATGTTGTGCCCAGGATTTGTCGTTATTTGCCCCAGTCTGATGCCATACAAACTGGTGAAACACCCGACATGACAGGGATAGATACTGTAGTAGCTTTGGATGCAGGTGCTTTTTCACGCTTGGGTTTTCCTGAATCCCTGTTTGAAAACTGTTGCTTAGTGAATATTGACCACCATGCAAGTAATCCATCTTATGCAGATATTAATGTGGTGAATGCCGATTATTGTGCTACGGGTGCGATGATGTTTGATTTGATTCAACATCTTGGACAACTAATTTCTAAACCCAGTGCTGTTGCTATGTATGCTGCCATTTTAACAGATACCGCAAGCTTTCACTTGGATAGAGTAAACGCTGATGTACACAGGATGACAGCAGAATTGATTGAAGCAGGTGCAGAGCCTGCTGTTGCTGCAGATGCCATTTATGATAGTCAGCCTTTGGCAAGATTAAGCTTATTAACTTTGGCATTACAAAACTTATCCATAGAACATGATGGGCGGTCAGCGTGGATGCATGTCACGCAATTTATGCTAGATGATACAGGTGCAAAAAACGAGGACACTGAAGGTTTTATTGATGTAAGCCGCAGCGTGCAAGGTGTAGAAGTTGTGGTGTTTATTCGCCCTGAAAGTGATACACGTTGGAAAGTAAGCTTCCGTGGCAAAGAAGGGCGTGATGTAGGTGTAGTTGCAGCCAAATTGGGTGGTGGTGGACATCGCTATGCGTCAGGCTGTGCAGTCTCAGGAAGCCTTGAAGAAGTGTATGCAAAAGTAAGAACTGTTGTTGATGATGTTTACGCCAAATGAGCCAAGCTGAGCACCCATGTGGTGTTATTTTCTTAGATAAACCCAAAGGCTGGACTTCGCGTAAGGCAGTCAATCATATTATCCATAGCTTTGCCAAACCCGAACAAAAAAATCGAAAACAACGCCCTAAAGCAGGGCATGCGGGCACCTTAGATCCTTTGGCAACAGGTATGCTGCCAATTTTGATAGGTGAGGCGACACGTTTTGCTTCAATGGGGCTTAATGCAGAAAAAAGCTATACTGTTACGCTTGATTTATCTTTTCAAACCAACACCTTAGATTTGGAAGGAGAAGTGTTAGAGCGTCATCCTGAAATCAGTATCCAGCAGCAAGATGTTGAAGAAGTTTTGGGTAGATTCCGTGGTGTGATTCAACAAATACCACCTGCTTTTTCAGCCATTAAGATTGATGGGCAAAGAGCACACGCTTTGGCAAGACAAGGTCAAGATGTTCTGATGCAATCCCGTGAGGTAGAAATTAAAGCGCTGCACCTTGTTGCCTTAGAAGGTAGTTTGCTTACATTGGATGTGGATTGCAGCAAAGGCACATATATTCGTTCATTGGCAAGAGATATTGGTTTGGCATTGGGTTGTGGCGGTTGTGTAACCATGTTACGGCGCACCAGTAGTGGTGGTTGGCCAGAGCAGTGTATGGTGACAGTTGAGGAACTGGAAGAAAAAAAAGAAACATGTATTGTCCCGTTGCAAGTTTGGTTGCGAGATTTGCCTGAGTTGGTGTTAAGCGATATAGAGGCAAAACGTTTTGTGCAGGGTCAACGCTTGTCATTACAAGCTGATTTACTGAACACTGAGCGTGTGAAGGTATTATGTCATGTGATGCATGCTGATGTGATGTTAGGCACAGCGCTATATGATGTTGCCAAGCATATATTGCAGCCAGAGCGCGTGATGCCATCGGCGCAGGAGAAGTTAAAGTGAAGTATATATTATTGGGCTTGGTGTTTGGGGTGATGTTGGTAGGTGGCTACCAAGCGGATATGCTACAGGCAAAAGATTTGAGTATGACAAATAATAAACTTAAAGTGGAGAAGAAAATGAGCGATAGCAATATCATAACCATTGAATTAGAAACAGGTGTGGTGACCATTGAGTTATACCCTGAAGTGGCACCTAAAACGGTAGAATCATTTAAGAAGCTGATTAGCCAAGGTTTTTATGATGGTTTGACCTTTCACCGGGTGATTCCTGGTTTTATGGCGCAAGGTGGCGATCCTGAAGGTACAGGCATGGGCGGGCCAGGTTTTAGCTTAAAAGCTGAGTTTAACGATAAGAAACATGTGCGTGGCACATTGGCTATGGCGCGTTCTTCTGACCCTGATTCAGCAGGCAGTCAATTTTATATTTGTTATGGTCCACAACCGCATTTAGATGGGCAATATACTATTTTTGGTCAAGTAACAGATGGAATGGAATTGATTGATGATGTAAGCAATGGTACTGTGATGAAGAAATTAAGTATTGTTGAGTCTGGGGAATAATCACGATGACTGAGCAAGAAATGTTACAAATGTATGAAGATGCAGGCGCATTATTGAATGGGCACTTTGTGTTATCCAGTGGACGACATTCAGCCCGTTATTTGCAATCTGCATTGGTATTGATGCACCCAAGCAATGCCACTGCATTGGCAGCAGAGTTGGTGAAAACCATTGATGCAGATGATTATGATATGGTGGTTTCACCAGCTATTGGTGGCCTAGTCATTGGGCAAGAAGTGGCACGTCAATTGAACAAACCTTTTATTTTCACCGAACGTAAAGAAGGTGAAATGCAAATGCGCCGTGGTTTTTCTATTTCTGATGGTGCTAAGCTTTTGGTGGTAGAAGATGTGATTACAACAGGTGGTTCGGTGCGTGAATGTATTGCTGTAGTGCGTGAGTTTGGTGGTAATCCGACAACAGTTTTAGCCGTTGTTGATAGAGCACCCCAACAGCAAGGGCGCTTTGATATACCACACCATACAGTTATCACTTTGGATGTGGAAACCTTTGATACGGATAGTTGCCCCATGTGTAAACAAGGCACTGCAGCTATAAAACCAGGTAGCCGAGGTAATGGATGAGTAAGGCTGTCGTTCGCTGTTTCCCTTTTGGGGGCGTTGGCGAGTTTGGTAAAAACATGATGGTGTATGCCATTGATGATGAAGCTATCATCGTTGATTGTGGTATGGGGTTTCCCGACCCCAGCATGCATGGTATTAATATTACCATTCCAGATATTGCAGCTTTGGATGAACTGGGTCTTAAAATTCATGGTATTGTATTAACCCATGGTCATGAGGATCATATTGGTGGTCTGCCATTTTTATTACCACGTTTAAAGCTACCTGTATGGGGAACACCCATTACGCTTGCTTTGGTGAAACATAAAATGGATGAAGTGCATTTTAAACCTGAACTTCACCCTCTGCCTGAAGATGGAACATTAACCCAAGTGGGTTCTTTTCAGGTGGAAGCAATTCCTGTAACCCATTCGATTATGGATGCGGTTTCAGTAGCCATTCATACGCCTTTGGGTGCGATTATTCATACAGGTGACTTCAAATTTGACCCTTCACCGCTAGATGGGCGAGCCACAGCTTTGCACAGGTTTGCCAAACTGGGTGATGATGGTGTGTTGTTGCTTTGCTCCGATTCTACCAATGCTACCCAAAGTGGTAGTAGTGCTAGTGAAGCAAGTGTAGGTGCTCCGCTTAAACAAGCGATTTCACAATGTTCGGGTAAGGTGATTGTATCTACTTTTTCATCGAATATGTTTCGTATTCAACAAATTATTGATGCGGGATTAGCTTGCGGGAGAAAAATTGCTTTTGCAGGTCGAAGTTTAGAGAAGAATGTTGAAATCACGAAACTCATGGGGCGTTTGAATTTACCTGATAGTCAGGTTGTAAATGTTAGAGAAACACAAAATATTGCTGACCACGAGCTATTGGTGATTGCCACAGGTTCACAAGGTGAATGGCGAGCAGCTTTAGCAAGAATTGCTCAAAACCAGTTTCCAGGTTTGCGTATTGGTGCTGGTGATTTGGTGGTGTTTTCATCCTCTTCTATACCCGGAAATGAGCGTGTTATTGCAGGTTTATACAACCATATTTACCGCCGTGGTGCGCGTATTTTACATTCGAGACAGGCGCATTTGCATGTGTCAGGACATGCTCAGGCTCATGAATTAAAAACCATGATTCAGCTTACACGCCCTAAATATATGTATCCTGTACATGGTGAATATCGCAACTTGGTGGAGCATCAACATCTAGCTGTTGCCACCAATGTACCGTATGAAAATACCATTATTGCAGAAAATGGGTACAGTGTGGTGGTAACAGAAGAGGGTATCAAACATGGTCCTGAATTTGAGGCAGGGGCTATTTTTGTTGATGGTTCAGGGCGTGATGAAGTGGATTATGGGGTGGTGAAAGATAGGCGTGCCTTGGCTGATGAAGGTATGATTACGGCGGTAGTATTGATTGACCAACATCAAGGTACTGTGATTGGTCAACCTGAACTATTAACCCGAGGTGTTCTTAATAATGAAGTGTCGGAAGATGTTTTTGAGCAAGCAGCAGCGAGTTTAAGAATTCATTTGCAATCATTTAATCAAGAAACTTTAGCCGATATGGACACAGCTCGTGAAGAAGTGCGTTTATGGGTGCGTCGCTGGTGTAAACGTAAACTTGGTCGCCGACCTATGGTTGTGACAACAATTCTGGAGGTTTAACCTTTGAGCTTGGATGTACTAAACCCCAAAAATATTTGGCGTGAATCATTGGCTTTTTTATGGTTGGCTGTAGTAGTGATGTTGGCTTTGGCTTTGTTTAGCTACCAGCCATCTGACCCATCATTAAATCATGCAACTGATAATAGCCCTGTCAATATGTTAGGTATGGCAGGCGCTTATATTAGTGATATATTGATTCAACTTTTGGGTTATAGCGCTTGGTTACTGATTGCACTTGGAGCTGTTTTAGCATTTCGTATTGCAACCAATAAAGCACCAGTTTGGGGTTCATGGACATCTATATTTTGGTTGCCATTCTTATTGGCAGTGTCGTCACTATTATCCGCCTATGTTGAAAATACCACTTATCCAGCAGGGGCAGGTGGTGCTTTGGGTTATTTGTTTGCACAAAGTTTAACACCCGTGCTTTCAGCCCTTGGTCGCGATGTGGTTTTGCTTGCCATGCTGTTGAGTAGTTTTGTTTCAGCATCGCATATCTCTTTGTTAACGCTGGTGCAGAAAGTTGTTCAAGCTTTTGTCTGGTTTTTGGCTAAGGTTGTAAGCTTTGTTCAAAGCAAAAAAGAAAAAGTAGCCTCAAAAGTCAAACAAAAACAAGAGCGCGAAGAAGGCAGGCAGGCACGACAAGAGGAAAAGAAAAAACGACCTGTGCATATTGCCCAATCCGAGCCTGAAATTGTACGCCCTGAAGTGGTGGAAATTGCAGAGCGGGTGAAAATTGAAGAACACCAACCAGAGTTAGCATTGGGTAAACCAGAAGGTGAGTTTGTTTTACCATCTTTAAAACTCTTTAAAGAACATCAGAAATCAGTAAAAACGTATAGTGCAGAAGTATTGCAAGCCATGTCGCGTATGTTAGAGAAAAAACTTCTGGATTACCGCGTGGAAGGGCAGGTAGTGGCGGTGCAACCAGGGCCAGTAGTTGTACAGTTTGAGTTTGAGTTGGCAGCGGGTACTAAAGTATCCAAAGTGATTGCCTTGCAAGATGATTTGGCGCGTTCGATGTCTGCAACAAGTGTGCGTGTGGCAGGCAATATACCTGGTAAAAATGCGATTGGGATTGAGCTGCCCAATGAAGAACGTGAAATGGTATTTATGCGTGATGTGTTGGCAAGTAAAGCTTTTGCCGATAAAAAACATATTTTACCCTTGGCTTTGGGTGTAGATATTGCAGGGCAACCTGTGGTCGTGGACTTGGCAAAAATGCCGCATTTACTGGTGGCAGGTACAACAGGTTCGGGTAAATCGGTATCGGTTAATACCATGATTTGTTCTATGTTGATGAAGTATACACCAGACGATTTACGTTTGATAATGGTTGACCCCAAAATGTTGGAATTATCCATGTATGATGATATTCCGCATTTGTTAGTGCCTGTGGTCACCAACCCAAGCAAAGCTGCTAAAGCATTGGCATGGGCTGTGTATGAAATGGAGCGCAGGTATCGCTTGATGTCTGAGGCTAGAGTTAGGGGAATTAGCAGCTATAACAAAGCTGCAAAAGATTTGCGTGATGCAGGTGAGACAGGCGAACAATCTGAACACATGCCGTATATTGTTATTTTAATTGATGAATTAGCAGATTTGATGATGGTGGCTGGTAAAGAAGTGGAACAATCGATTTGTCGCTTGGCGCAAAAAGCCAGAGCTGCAGGCCTACATCTTATTTTGGCAACACAACGCCCTAGTGTGGATGTGATTACAGGGTTGATTAAAGCCAATTTACCCAGTCGTTTAGCATTTCAGGTGTCTTCAAAAATTGATTCACGTACGATTCTTGACCAAATGGGCGCAGAGCAACTGCTTGGCCATGGTGATGGTTTGATTTCAAATTTAGGTAGAGAAATTCAACGTGTACATGGTGCCTTTATTGAGGATGATGAAGTGATAAGTTTGGTGGCACATTTGAAAGAACAAGGTGAGCCTGAATATCGCATGGAAGTGTTTGCTGTATCTGCAGATGGTGAAGATGCAGAGCAAGGCGACCTAGATGATGAAAAAGATAGTAAATACAATGAAGCTGCCGATTTAATAGCAGAAAAAGGTAAATGTTCGGTATCTATGGTGCAGCGTTATTTGCGTATTGGTTACAATCGGGCGAGTCGTATTGTAGAACAAATGGAGCGGGATGGTTTGGTAAGCCCACCGGGTGCAGGTGGTGTGCGTAAAGTATTATCGCGTTCTTCAGATGAAGCAGGTTTTGATGTTTAATTTACTGAAAGGTATTTTGTTTACGGTGTTGATGTTTCAGCTTGTTAGCGTGCAGGCAGCAGAACAAGCCACATCACTAGATAAACATTCAGCTTTAGGTATTGCGTTGGTGGAGATGTCATCCTTGCAAGGTTTTTCAGCAGATTTTGAACAAGTTTTGACGTATGCAGAGGGTGGCAAACGTGTTTATCAGGGACAATTGGCTGTGTTGCGTCCAGGTAAGTTTCGTTGGCATTATATAAAACCTTATGAGCAACTTTATGTGAGTAATGGTGATGGTATCTGGTTGTATGAGCCAGACTTATTACAAGCACAAAAACTACAAGATTTGGGTGATGTAGATCCAATCGTGATGCAGCTTTTGGATGGGCGAGTTAGCCTTGATGATGTGCAAGTATTACAACATGAAAGCTTTGATGATGGTTTGTCGAGTTGGCATGTTCGGATTGGTAAAAAAGAGCAGCAGGTTGAAGTATGGTTGGGTGTGAAAGCGCAGCAATTGATATGGATAGAGAGCAGAGATATGTTATCCAATCGGAATAGGCTTCACTTACAACATATGAAGCAAACACCACCTACAGCAGAAATATTTGAGTTTAAAGCACCTGAGGGTGTGGATGTGATTGGGGCAATGGAATGAAATTAGGTTTAAAAGTATTGGGTGTATGCGCTTGTGCATGGATGAATATGCAAAGTGTATCGGCAGCAGCATTGGCACATGATGATTTAACAGCAGCAGGTGCAGGTGCCGCCAATGCTATTGTGGCAGGTGCAGATGATATTTCAGCAGCGCTTTATAACCCTGCTGGTTTGGCTTGGCAGGAAGGTGTGCAAGCTTTGGTGAGTAGCCAATCCAACAGCCGCGGTATCCGAGGTGGAGCAGCAGGTTCGGGTGATGGTAATATGCATGATTTAAATGCATTTGCGCTATCGTGGTTGCCGGAAGGTGGAAGCTGGGGTGTGTCTGGTTCCATTTCTACACCATATATCGCACAAACGAATTGGAATAACCAGTTTGCACAGGCTATTGGTAGAACAGATATACAATTCCAACGGTACAGTTTGGACACATTTTATAGGGTGAATAATACACTTGGTATAGCTGCAGGTTTGGATATGTATGATACGGGTATCAGTTTGGCGAGCAATGGGTCTTCATTTGCGGCCTCAGGTTGGAGTCATGTGGGTGGGCATATTGCAACACGTTGGCAATTCATGCCTTTTTGGATGTTGGGTGTGACTTATCGCCAAGGCACAGATGTATCGCTAAGTAATGGTGCAGGTGATACTTTTGCCATGAATTTGCCCGATGAGTTAAGCATAGCCGTGGCGCATGATTTGTTGGATGATGAAATGCGACTTGAGCTTGCTGTGAAACGTAGCACATGGTCTTCATTACAAGATTTAACTGTGGAAAACAATGGTACAATATTACAGTCATTACCAACGAATCTCAAAGACACTACTGATGCCTCCTTGGGTTTAACATGGTTTTGGCGTGAGCGTACTCAACTTCGCTTTGGTTACAGTTACCTTCAAGGTGCCAATGATTTGGCTTCTTACCAACCCGCCATTGCAGACTTAACAGGACATAAGTTTACCTCAGGGTTTGGTGGAAAAATGTCGGGTATGCATTTGGATGTATCCGTCAGTTATGCTATTTATCCGTCAACCACAGTGACAGGTGCCAATGCAGATAGTTATAAAGATTCGCTACTGACTTGGATGTTTACTTTAAGCAAGAAGTTCTAAGGCTACTTCGTCATATGAATATGGGCTTGCCAGGTTTGCAACTTTCAGATGTTCAAGTGCCGCTTGCGCATAGGCTTCGCCCAAGTTCATTACAAGAAGTTCAAGGACAACTGGGGTGTACAGAACCTTCAGGTTGGTTTGCACAAAGTGTTGCTGAAGGCAGAGCTATTTCCTGTATTTTCTGGGGGCCGCCAGGTGTAGGAAAAACAACACTTGCTCGCATTATGGCTGAACATGCTGATATGCCATTTGCTCAGCTTTCTGCAGTATCTGCAGGAAAAAAAGAAGTACAAGATGTGGTGGCGCAAGCCAAACAAACAGGGCGAACCTACCTTTTATTCTTAGATGAAATTCATCGCTTTAATAAAGCTCAGCAAGATGTTTTATTACCCTATTTAGAAGATGGAACACTGATATTGGTTGGTGCAACAACTGAAAATCCATCATTTACATTAAATAATGCCTTATTATCTCGCTGTCGGGTGATTGTGCTTAAAGCATTAAGTTGTGATGCTGTGGCAAGTATTTTAAAACATGGTATCAGCGAGCTGCAAGCTGCATCCCCTGCATTTATGTTGGATGAAGAGGCCTTGTTGTGGTTAGCACAAGCATCAGATGGTGATGCACGGTATGCCTTAAATGCTTTGGAAGCCATCTATGATGCGGGCAAAGATAGACACTGGACACTGACCGATGTTGAGCAACAATGGCAGCGCAGGCAAGCCAAGTATGACCGTGATGGTGATAGCCATTATGACTTGATTTCAGCCTTGCATAAGTCCATTCGTAGTTCGGATGCTGATGCCGCCGTATATTGGTTGGCACGCATGCTTGAAGGTGGTGAAGAGCCACTGTATTTGGCGCGACGTTTGATTCGCATGGCAACTGAAGACATTGGTTTGGCTGACCCCAAAGCTTTAACTTTAGCCTTGGATGCGCAACGTATGTATGAAATATTGGGCTCACCAGAAGGGGAGCAGGGTTTATTTGAAGTGACTATTTATTTGGCACTCGCACCCAAAAGCAATGCTGCTTATATGGCTGAAAAAGCAGCTCGCAGATTAGCCAAAGATACGCAAGACTTGGACGTACCCACACACCTCAAAAATGCACCAACCAAGTTGATGAAACAGCTTGGACATGGTGAGGGTTACCAGTATGCGCATCATGAAGCTGATGCGGTGGTAAGCCAAAAACATTTCCCAGAGGCGATGGATGAGGTATGTTTGTTTGAACCTGTAGCGCGTGGTTTTGAGAAAACGCTAGCAGAACGCAAAGCTTGGTTACAAACTAGGCGTGATGAGAAACGGAAGGGGTAGGTTATATGTTAAAACAAGTAGCTGCTATTGCAGCAGGTGCATCTATGGGGGCGGTATGCCGTTGGTGGGTGGTTTTACTTATGCAACGCTGGTTTGGTACAGCTTATCCATGGGCAACATTGTTGGTGAATGCTGTAGGGAGTTTTGCACTGGGTTTTTTGGTGGTTTGGTTCTTGGATAAAACACACTTGAGTGATTTATTACGTTTATTGTTAACGGTTGGTTTTTTAGGTTCGTTTACTACATTTTCTACATTTTCAGTAGAAACTGTACGTTTGATAGAGTTAGGTTCAATTGGTGAAAGCCTTGTGCATACGGTGGGTTCAGTTGCACTTTGTATTACCATGGCATGGTTGGGCATGTTGTTGGCAAAGGCATAAGCAGTAAAGTCGGTTTCATACATTTTTAGGTTTTTAGCATGAGGTTGGGAGGTTATATGCAGGAAGAAAGGTCGGCATCACAGTTTGAGCATAGATTGGCATTTTATGTGCGAATACTACTTTCGTTCACTGTTGTGATTGTGGCGGGTTTTTGTGTTTATGACATGATAGAAGGTGACATAAGGCAAGTTATCATTGAGGCAGTGATGCTCATTGCTTACATTATTGCATGGGTTGTTATTCGCAATCCTAAAAATGTAGAATATGCACTACATGGCATGATGGCAGTTGGGTTACTAGGGCTATTGTTGAGTATGCATACTGAACCCAATACCACATTATGGTTAAGCTCACCCATTATTGCTGCTTTTGCTTTGTTTGAAAAGAAGCAAGGTATGTATTGGGCTGTTATCATCAATGTAAGTGTACTCATATTTATGCTCATGGATAGACTCAGCGAAGCACCAGTATATTCTACATATGCTGCAGCTAATGTTGTGTTAAGTTGCTTATGGTTAAGCTTGATAACCTTTTTCGTTTATAGAAATACAAGAGAGCAGCAAGAGTGGACTTTAGAAGAAGAAACCGAGCGCGAACGCAAGGCCATGGTGCAAACACTAGCAGGTGGCATGGCGCATGTGATGAATAATGAAATGCTGGCTATTGTTGGGCGGCTTGAGTGTCTTCAGTTTCGTTTACATCGCAAAGAAGATGCTAAAGAATTAGAAGAAATTATTGAGCTAGCGATGAAAGTTAGTGAGCATGGCAATCGTTTGGCATTGTACGCACAGCCTGACCAAGAGCAAAAGCAGCGCATTCATTTGTATGATACATGTAGAGCGGTGGTCAAACAATTTGAGAAAAGTTTACCTCATGAAATTGAAATAGAACTGAAAGACCCTGACTTTGTTATACAATGTTTTGCTGATGAAGTGCAAATAGCACAGGCATTGGCGCAAACCATTGAGAATGCAAAAGATGCCATTGCCGAGCGTTGGAAAGAGCAGGGGCGAGTAAACCATGGCCATATTGGAATTTCATTCCAACAAAAATGTGTAGAAGAAGGTAGTGATAGCAACTTACAGTCAGGTCAATATGCAAGAATAACTATTGCCGATGATGGATGGGGTGTTTCCGAAGATATGCAGGATAAAATTTTCAAACCATTCTCAACTTCAAAGCTTGCAGGGCGGGGGTTGGGGCTTGCTGTGGTACAAAGTATTGTACAGCGTCATGGCGGAGAAGTGAGCTTTGAAAGTGATGTGGGTAAGGGGAGTTTATTTCATATTTGGTTGCCTATTGGAGAACATGCAAAAGCCTAAACACAACCTTATGAGAGGCCTCTACAGTTGACTTGGCCCTTGATGATAAATCAAATCTTCCACAGGTTCACCGCCCACCAAATGCTGCGCAATAATCCTATCCAGATTTTCATTGGTCACATTGTAATACCATACGCCATCAGGCTGAATCGCCAGCAATGGGCCACCTTTGCAAGTGCCAAAACACGTCGCACGACTACGCTTCACCCTTAAATCGCCTTTATTCAAACCTGCTTCTTTAAATTTCTCGCCCAAGGTATCATAAAGCTCTTGCCCACCGCCTTCTGTGCAACGTGGTCCCACACAAACAATCATATGCCTGCGATAATCCATCATTTTTGGTTTAATCACTTCACTCATATTTATTCCTTTTATCTATACTCCTTCTCCCTTTGAAGGGAGAAGGTTGGGATGAGGGTTGTTACTTCAAAGACATCCAAGTCTTTTCAAATGCGGCCAGTACATCTGCACTAAAATCATATCTTCAACTATCCTTTATATCCAACAATCTGTTAATGATAGTAATATACCGTGTTGCGACATCAGCTACATCCCGATATGCCATCTCAAGAAGCTCCGCCACATGCTCATCATCGAGAGGTTCATAGCCTTTACTTCCCATATAAGCTTCTATTTTTTGAATTTTAGTTTCATCTGTACCAAGAAACTCTCGAAAATCTTTTGTTGCCTTCTTACTGTTACACTCATGGCACGAAGGAATTAAGTTTCCCAGTCTGTGCTCTCCCATCATTTGTTTATTAATCGGAACTGCATGATCCACTTCTAATTTCTTTTCTTCTCCACAGTATGCACATTTATGTGAAAAGTATTTTTTTGTGTCACCCCAGTCCTTCTCTGAAAAGTTCTCATGTCCTAAATTACTAAGAATATTTCGAACAACTAAATTTTGAGCATTCCCTATCGCGATATTCTTATATCGAGAACTCTTTCTTGGGTTAGCTTCTTGTTTGTACTTAGTTACGCTTTCTTCAATCGATAACGCTTCATTACTAAATTCTTCTTTATTTACAATACCTTTAGTTACTAAATATTGGGCAAAATAAGGCTTATGTCTCACATACCAATCATTGCATACACGCACTACTTTACCTTGAACATCGAACTCTTGCGTCCAATAGCGGCAAGACTGATTAGTTTCGATTTTCGAAGCTTCCTGACAAAAAGGGTAAGCTGTCAAATGAAAAGTACCTGAGGAATAGGTATGGGACATCAAACGGTTAAGTTCTTCAGCATCAACCTTTTCGCAATACTCAAATATTTTGGGTAAAAACTGCCTTACTAGCTGGCCTATTTTCATAAAATATCCTTCCAAGTCTTTTCAAACGCAGCAAGCGCATCCACGCTAAAATCATCACCATCTTTTACCAACAACACGCGGAACACCATATCACCAGCTTCATTGACAAAATGAGCGCCCAGCGATTTTTCACCACGTTTGGCAAGGTAAGCATGATGCACATTCGCCCAATTCACATGCACATGGAAAGTATCCGTGACCACATTCAGCCAATCGCCTTTCATTTCTAACTGCTCGCCAGTAAGCAAACATTCCGTCACAGCCCCAGCAGGCGAACGAACCACCGCACGCAATTTCCCCCATGTTGCCAAATCTTGAATAATGCTTTCTAAATGTTTATCCGCGCGCACAGCGGCATAGCCGCCAGCAGGCTCATCATCGCTTGCCCCTGCTACAGCTTCTAAAATTTCACCCACAGGCGCATTAAAATGCGCTGCAATCTTCTCCCATGGTTTGTGATTACCATCTTCAAGCCATTGACGCACGCAACCATGCCAGCCTTCCAAACCCATTGTCAGAGAGCGCCCTGCTTTTTCGCCATCTTTGGCATCGCCTGTTAAATCATCATATTTATTGGCATAACCACGTGGCGTAATCATCAAACCTTCTTGTATATAAGTGGATGAGTTGCCGATGAGCACGGTGGTCAACATACCGATTTCTTTGTCTGCCATTTCATCCAAAGTGGTCATTTGAATATCTTGGCGGCGGCGGTATGCCGATTTTACAATCGCCACGGGTGTTTTGGGGTCACGGTATTGCAATAAGATGCGCTGCGCTTCCACGATTTGCTGGGTGCGTCTGCCCGACTTTGGATTGTATAAGCCAATCACAAAATCCGATACGCCCACAGCATCAATACGCTTGCGAATGGTTGTCCAAGGGGTGAGTAAATCAGATAATGAAATCGAACAGAAATCATGGGTTAATGGTGCGCCCACCAATGACGCGCAAGCATTCAATGCTGTTGCGCCCGTAACCACTTCCACTTGAATATCTGAATCTGGTGTCCAACCATGTTGAAACAACACTTCATACGTTGGTCCCGCCATACCATACACGCCCACATCACCCGATGAAATCAATGCCACAGTCTTGCCTTGTTTGGCAGCCTCATAGGCCTCTACACAGCGGTCTATTTCTTCGGTCATACCTTTGCGAATCACTTCTTTTCCATCAAGTAAATCACGAACTAATTTGATGTAAGTGGTATAACCAATCACCACATCAGCTTCTTCAATCGCTGCGCGCGCGCGAAATGTCATTTGCTCTTGTCCACCAGGGCCAAAACCAACAAGCAAAATTTTCCCCGACTTGTGCTCCCTCTCCTTCTTGGAGGGAGAGGGTTGGGGTGAGGGAGTTCCCTCTAAGTATTCGTTATTTGTATTCTCGTTCATCAACCCTCACCTTTATCCTCTCCCTTCAAAGGGAGAGGAGATATTACCTTGCAGATGGACACCGTGGCATTTTTACCGTCGTGTCCTCTGTATTTATATTTTTCTACAATCAAATCTTCTTTGTTGCTACCTGCTCGCAAAATTGCCGCAGCTTCACCCACAGACGGCGTACCCACATATTTCATCACCACTTCTGATGGGTTAGGCACATCCACTTTCGCCAACTCACTGGCTGCATACCATGTACAATCCCAGCCAAATTGTTTACACACAGATAATAAGCCTATTTCATCCGACTTCTTATCAATCGATGCCGCGGCAACAACATCATCCGTGCTTAAACCAACAGATGCCAAGGCATCCACGATGGCTGTACGAATCGTTTCCTCAGGTGTTCCTCTATCGCAGCCTAAGCCGAGAATGACTTTCACGGGCGATACACCACCAATTTCTCATGTAATTCATCCCAAATATGTTCAGGAAGCTCTCGATGTGTTACCCATAAGATGGCGGCAAATTGATTCAC
>JALUWH010000051.1 GCA_027019685.1 Ghiorsea sp.
AGCATAATGCTAGTGCCTGGTTTTCCACGCATAAGTTTAACGGATTCGGGTAATGTGATGTCACGGGCTAATACATCACCAATTTTAATGATGAGATCGCCAGATTTAATACCTGCCTTATCTGCAGGGGTGTCTTCAATGGGTGATACGATTTTAATGCCACCTTCGGCAGTGGCAATTTCGATACCTAAACCACCAAACTCACCACTGGTATCTTCCATCATTTTACTGAACATTTCTTTGTCCATATAGGTAGAATGTGGGTCAAGATTAGACAGCATACCTTTAAGTGCACCTTCAAAAAGCTCTTTATCGGTGACTTCTTCTACATAATACCTGCGCACCGCATTCATAACATCGGAAAACTTCTTCATTTCTGAGTAGTCTGTTGCAGCATTGGCTTGCGTGATGGATGTGTTGGGCTGCCAAGTCATCCATGCTGCTGCAATTACAGCACATGTGCTCAAGGAAATAATCCAACGTGTTTTGTTTAAAGTCATGTTTTTAGCCTCATGTAGGGGTTATTTCTTACACCATTTTGCAGGATTAACAGGTCGCCCTTTATCTCGAATTTCAAAGTATAAACGTACATCTTCAATCCAACCAGTACTACCTGCTTCAGCGAGAACCTCGCCTTTTTCTACCCAGTCACCCAGTTGTTTATGCAGAGCGTCATTATGTGCATACACTGCCATAATACCATGTCCATAATCAACAATCATCATCAGACCATATCCGCCGAACCAATCTGCATAGCGAACTTGTCCTTCACCAAGAGCGTGTACCAACCTTCCTTTTTGGGAGCGATGTTTGGGAGCGATGTGTACACCTGAAAGCCGTACACCAGTACTTGTTTTTTGTTTAAAACCGATAAGTACACGACCTTGAAGCGGCCAAGCTAACTTACCTTTTTGTTTACGAATGGAAAGAGTTTTCCCTTGTTTGTCACTTGCGAGAAGCGTATCACCTAAGCCATTGAGTAAGCGTTGTAATGCAGCTTCTTGCTTTGCCAAACGTTTGTCCTGTGCTTTTTTCTTTTTGATGTCTGCGCGTAATTGCTGGGCTGCTTTTTTCTTTGCATGAAGCTTATTAACCAGTTTACGCTCAGCTTGTTTGCGTTCTTTTTTTAAGGCAATAAGCTTTTCTTTATTGGCTTTTTCTTCTTTTTCGATAACAGCAAGTTCTTCAATGGTTTTACGCCAAAGTTTACGGTCTTCTTCTTGGGACAATATGGCTGATTTTAATAAAAACTGACGGTGGGGTATCTCAGTAATTGATGTACCTGATAGCACATCCACCCAAACGGATTGGCTACCTGCATGTTGGTAAGCGGTCGAAGCTTCTTTGAGCATTTGTTGCTGCAACTGTTCAATTGTTTTTTGAATCTTTTTTTTCTTTTGGGCTAAGTTGGCAATGCGCTGGTCAACAACTTTGATGTCATCACGAACTTGCCAATACGCTTTACGAGCTTTAAGTAATGCCATATCTAGTTTTTTTAGGCTTTTGCCAACACTACCAAGCTCTTTGTTTAAAGCTTGTTGAGCGTCTTTCACCAACTGGCGTTGCTTTTGAATACTTTGCAGCTCGCTTTTAACATCACGGGCAGCAAAGGCAGAGGTGTTGACCACTGTGCATAATATGAATGCTAATAAAAATGCAGATAAAGTTTTCATACTTTGTGGTAAGGATGTCCTTGGATAATAGAAAAAGCACGGTAAAGTTGTTCAACGACCAATACTCGTGCCAGTTGATGTGGCAAGGTTAAATTGGACAAGCTCCAAGTGTGTTTGGCTTGTTGGCGAACTTCATCGGATACACCTGCTGCACCACCAATGACAAAATCAATATGGGCATTACCGACTTGTGTCTTAAAGAAATCTGCCCACTGCATACTGCTTAATGATTTTCCTTTTTCATCAAACAGTACAAAACCTTGCTGGGCAGTTTTAAGAATATGTTTGGCTTCATCGGCTTTGATTTGGTTGAGTTGTTTGGCTTTGCTTTCGGGTAGCTCAATAATTTCAAACTGGTGTGCACCTTGCAGGCGTTTTTTCAGTGATGCTTCGTAATCACGAAAATCTTTACCTGCTTTACCAACCACCAATAGCCTTAGTTTCATGCTTTTGTTTGTTCATCCTCTGGTGTGCTCCAAAGGCGCTCAAGTTGGAAAGATTCACGAACATCAGGTAAGAAAAGATGTACGATAATATCACCCAAATCAACCACAAGCCACTCTAATGCTTCCATGCCATCTACACGTGCTGTCAAACCATTGCTATGGCCAACTTCACGCACGCCATTGGCAAGTGCTTTAAGTTGGCGGTCTGTTCTGCCTGTGGCAAGGATGAATTGGTCTGCAAAATTGCAGCGGCCTTGGACATTAAGGGTGATAATGTCTAAACCCTTTTTATCTTCAATGGCCTCGATAACCTCTGCATTTAGTTGTTCCAATGTTTTTACTTCACTCATGTTGTTCTCTCTTTGTTGAATTAGTCCGAAGCATAACACGCTAAAATGGCATTGCAGGTATCTTGATGTAAATATTTTTGGTGAAGCTCAGGGTTCTTGCGGATTTGGGTAGCTGAAATGTCGGGCAAAGTTTTGTTTATAAAAATAATATGCCCTGCAGCTAGACCATGATTTAAAGTAGATATATCTTCCCAACCCATTGTTTCTAAGGTTTTTTCTATGTTTTTACGATGGAAAACAGCAAGGTTAGATAGCTTTTGATGTTCAGGATATTCTACCCAGTTTGGCATATCTAGAAAAGAATCTAAACCCATCAGCCATATAGGTATGATGTTGGGGTTCTCAGCTTGAAAGCGGCGTAATGTGGCAATGGCAGGGCTGGGTTTTGCATGGTTAATCTCCCAATCAACAATACGCACACGAGGTTCATCGGCAAAAATAGCAGAAAGCCATGATAACCGCTGCTCTGAGGTTGCCTTGCCTGATAGTTGTCTATGCACAGGAAGTCCTGCTGGAATGACCCAAACTTCATCAAGCCCAAGCTCTTGAATCGCAGCATAAACCAATGCCTGATGCCCTAAGTGTGGTGGGTCAAAGCTGCCGCCAAATAGGGCAATGTTTTCAGACATTTATTTGAACCGCAGAGTACGCGAAGTTACGCAGAGAATTTTGTCGTCATTCCCGCGAAGGCGGGAATCCAATTGTACAATCTTGGTTGTGTTTATGATATGGATTCCCGCCTTCGCGGGAATGACAGGGTAGTTCATTACTTGCGCCCAGAGCTGCCAAAACCACCTTCACCACGTACGGTTTGAGAAAGTTCAGTGACAGCTTTAAAGTCTGCTTGTACAAATTGGGCAATCACCATTTGCGCAATGCGTTCACCTCGGGTGATGGTAAAAGATTCTTTACCATGGTTTATCAATATCACGCCTACTTCTCCGCGATAATCTGCATCAATCGTACCTGGCGAGTTAAGCACAGTGATACCATGTTTATAAGCAAGCCCAGAGCGTGGGCGGATTTGCGCTTCATAACCATCTGCCAAAGCCATGGCGAAACCTGTTTTAATTAACTTGTGTTCGCCTGGTTGCAGCACAATATCTTCA
>JALUWH010000052.1 GCA_027019685.1 Ghiorsea sp.
AAAAACGCCGGGGAAAACGCCGGGGAAAACGCCGGGGAAAACGCCGGGGAAAACGCCGGGGAAAACGCCGGGGAAAACGCCGGACATGATTCTTAATGTTTTGCGCCAAGATGCAGGATTGTCGATTCCAGAAGTGGCTCTGCGCATTGGTAAATCGGAAAGTGCTGTGGAACGTGCTATTAGAAAACTACGTCATGAAGGTAAGTTAGAACGCATTGGCCCAGCTAAAGGTGGTAGTTGGAAAGTATTGGAGGGGGAAGAATGAGTAAAGTCGGGCAAGTTGAACGGGTTACCCAAAACCAAGTGATTCAATTCTTCCAAGAGCAGTTGGGTTATGAATATTATGCTGATTGGCAGGATAGAGAAAACAACTCCAATATTGAAACAGAAGACCTTTCGCAATGGTTAAAGAAACAAGAGGTTGAGGATGCAGCCATAAGTCTCGCTATTCGAGAGTTAAAACGCGCTGCTGGTATGGGCGATGGCAAGAAGCTCTACCAAGCCAATAAGGATGTGTATTCACTGCTTAGGTATGGCGTAAAGGTGAGGCAAGGGCAGGGAGAACAAACACAAACGGTTTGGTTGATTGATTGGAAGAACCCACTAAATAATGACTTTGCAATTGCTGAAGAAGTATCTGTGGTGGGGGAGCATAATAAGCGCCCTGATATTGTTTTGTATGTGAATGGCATTGCACTTGGCGTGATTGAACTCAAACGCTCATCCGTGTCGGTGACGGAAGGTATTCGTCAAAACCTCGATAATCAGAAGAAAACATTTATCCGTGATTTCTTTGCTACGATGCAATTGGTGATGGCTGGCAATGATACAGAAGGCTTGCGCTACGGCACGATAGAAACACCTGAAAAACATTATTACGCATGGAAAGAAGAGAACCCTGCATATAACCCTGAAACCGATGAATTAAGCGATAAATATTTATCGGCTCAAAATACGGATGCAGGAAGTGATTTATTAAGTTTCGATATTGAAAACCTGTGTGGTAAAGAACGTTTTCTTGAAATGATTCATGATTTTGTTGTGTTTGATGTGGGGGTTAAAAAATTATGCAGGCATAACCAATACTTTGGTGTGAAAGCGGCACAAACTCGCATACAAACGGGTGAAGGTGGCATTATTTGGCATACACAAGGCTCTGGAAAAAGCTTGACCATGGTTTGGCTTGCCAAGTGGCTTAGAGAGCATATAGACAATGCTCGCGTATTGGTGGTGACGGATAGAACTGAGCTTGATGAGCAAATTGAAGGCGTGTTTCAAGGTGTTGATGAACATATATCTCGAAGTGCGAGTGGCGCAGGGCTGATTGAAGAGCTGAATCATGCAGAGCCTTGGTTGATGTGCTCATTGGTGCATAAGTTTGGCCGCCATGGTGATGATGAAGGCGAGCAAGCGACGGATGATTATATCCAAGATTTGGTAAGCACTTTGCCCAGTGACTTTAAAGCCAAGGGCAATGTGTTTGTGTTTGTGGATGAATGTCATAGGACGCAATCAGGCAAACTCCATGAAGCGATGAAAACCATTTTACCTGAAGCCGTGTTTGTGGGCTTTACGGGCACACCGCTGCTAAAAAAAGATAAACAAAAAAGTATTGAGGTGTTTGGCTCATTTATTCATACATATAGATTTGATGAAGCCGTGGCTGATGGTGTGGTATTGGATTTGCAGTATGAGGCCAGAGATATTGACCAATATTTAACCTCTGAAGACAAGGTTGATCAGTGGTTTGAAGCCAAAACGCGTGGCTTATCGGATATGGCGAAGGTGCAGCTCAAACAGAAATGGGGAACCATGCAAAAGGTGCTCTCTAGTCAATCCCGCCTTGAGCAAATTGTGAATGATATTTTATTGGATATGGATACCAAACCACGGCTAATGGATGGGCGTGGTAACGCAATGTTGGTGTGCAGTAGTATTTATCAGGCATGTAAGGTGTTTGAGTTGTTTAGAAGTACGGAACTCAAAGGAAAATGTGCTATTGTGACCAGTTATTTACCATCTGCTGCGGATATTAAAGGTGAAGAATCAGGTGAAGGCCTTACTGAGAAACTTCACCAATATGAAATATACCAGCAAATGCTTGCTGATTACTTTGAGGTTTCTGCCGAAGAGGCAGTTAAAAAAGCGGATAAGTTTGAAACTCAGGTGAAAAAGCAGTTTAAAGAAGAGCCTGGTCAAATGCGCTTACTTATTGTGGTCGATAAGCTATTGACTGGCTTTGATGCTCCATCTGCAACCTATTTGTATATCGATAAGAAAATGCAAGACCATGGTCTTTTCCAAGCTATCTGCAGGGTGAACCGATTGGATGGCGATGATAAAGAGTATGGTTATATCATCGATTACAAAGATTTGTTCCATAGTTTGGAAAGCTCAATCGAGGATTATACCAGTGGAGCTTTTGATGCCTATGATGCCAAAGATGTTGATGGCTTATTACGTAATCGACTCGAAACAGCTAAAGAAAGGTTAGAAGAAGCAAGAGAAGTGACCAAAGCATTATGTGAGCCTGTGATGCAACCCAAAGAGCTGATTCATTATATTCAGTATTTTTGTGGTGATGTGGCGAACCCTGCGGACTTAAAGAAAAACGAAGCGAAAAGGGTTGCCCTTTATAAGAATGTTGCCTCACTAGTACGTGCTTATTGTAATATAGCCAATGAGATTCAAAAGGCTGGTTATACAGCCCAAGAAGCCAAAGCGATTAAAGGTGAAGTGGAGCATTTTAGTAAGATGCGCCAAGAGATTAAACTGGCATCCAAAGATGAAGTGGATATGAAGCTATATGAGCCAGCGATGCGTCGTTTGTTGGATACGTATATTCGAGCAGATGACAGTGAAATATTGGTCAATTTTGAAGAACTCGGCTTGGTTGAACTGATTGTTGAGAAAGCCAAACAAAATCCAGTGAACCCTAGTGATGGTAGAGTGCCAGAAGCCATGGCCGAAACCATTGAGAATAATGTGCGCAAAGCCATTATTGATGGGCAACCGATTAACCCAAAATTTTATGAAAAAATGTCTGAACTTTTAGATGCTCTGATTAAGCAGAGACGAAAAGAGGCCATTTCATACCAACAGTATTTGGAAGAAGTGAAGAGAATTGCTTCCAAAGTTTCAAAACCAGAGGGTGGTAAACAATACCCAAGCTCTATGGATACACGCGGCAAGCAATCGCTGTATGATAATTTGGGTAATGATGAAGATTTGGTTTTGTCGATTGATGAGGCTGTTCGTAGTAGTAAAAAAGCAGATTGGAAATCCAATCCATTTAAGCAACGAAAAGTTGAGAGAGCAGTACATGAGGTTGCTGCAGATTATAAGGTTGACGTGAAAGCCGTGGTTGAGCTTGTGAAGAATCAGGAAGAGTATGATTAAACAATCAGAGAAGCGAATGATTCGAGTTCAAAGTATTGATGTTCAAGTGATTAGAAAGGGCATCAAGAATTTGCATCTTGGTGTTTATCCTCCCAATGGGCATGTGCGCGTGGCAGTGCCAGAGCACATGAATGACGAAAATGTCCGCTTAGTGATTGTCTCCAAGCTTGCTTGGATTAAGAAGCAGCAAAAGGAATTCCAAAATCAACCTCGCCAATCGGTTCGTGCTTATGTGTCGGGAGAATGTCATTACTTTTTTGGTAAGGCTTATAGATTAGAAGTTATAGAGCGGGTGGGTAAACCAGAAGTGCAAGCATGTAAGTCTGGTCAGTTGAAAATGTTTGTTAAGCCAAAACTAGAGGCTGAACAAAAAGAAAAGATTTTAAATGAATGGTATAGAAGTGAATTGAAAAAAGTTGTGCCAGAGCTTTTTGAAAAATGGACGAAACGTGTTGGTAAAGAAGCAAGCTGGAATATTCGTAAAATGAAAACCAAATGGGGCAGTTGTAACCCAGATAAAGCCAGTATTTTATTAAACCTAGAGTTGGCGAAAAAACCTATGGAATGTTTGGAGTATATTTTGGTGCATGAACTCGTGCATCTTCATGAGCGGCATCATAATGAACGCTTTAAAAGCCTATTAGATAAGTTTTTACCGAATTGGAAGTCAAGCCGAATTATTCTAAATACCTCACCTTTAGCATTTGATAAGTGGGAATACTAAATAATTAAGAGGGTGAATAATGATTGATACAGTACTTCTTTTATTGGCGGTATTCTTTGCTGTCACAGGATTAAAGCTTTATGCGCCTAAAATTAAAGGCTGGCTTGGTGAGCAAGAAATTCGGGATATTTTATCGAGCTTGAGTAAACAGATATACACTTGTTTCCATGATGTTTTGTTACCTACCCGAGAAGATACTACACAAATTGACCATATTGTGATCGTTGGTGACACATGCTTTGTGATTGAAACAAAAGCCTATGCAGGCTGGATATTTGGTAATGAAAAGGCAAAAACTTGGACGCAATCGTTAAACAAACACTCACGGTTTTCCTTTCAAAACCCCATTCGACAAAACTACAAACATATCAAAGCGATTGAACCGTATCTTGAAGGATTAAAGATTGTTGGTTTGGTGGTGTTTACAGAAGGGAAATTTAAGGGCAGTAGAATTGATGGTGTGCTATATAGCAAAGAGCTGAAGGCTTATATGCTAAAATACAAGGTGGATAAAAGCTTTGACCATAGTGCTCAGGTTCATGCACTAGAACAAGCTATGATTACAGATGAAGCAGAGCATCAAGCACATGTGCGAAGGCTGCAAGGCAAGTATGGTGGTCGCTGGATAACGCCTGTTGCCAATACATTCTTAGCGACATCATTGGCTTTGGTGGTTATCTGGTTTGGTTATGACGCTAAAGCTCCATCTCAACCTTCTGCAGCAGCACAACCAAGCCAACTAGCTTTGATACATCCAAACTATACGGCTACTCAAAAGCCCACCCTTCAACCAGTGGAAAAAACAGTGCCAATGGCAAAGCCACCAGTGGTGAATGGGTTTGCGGAAGGGAAAGTGATTATACCGAGTGGCTCTGGCTTTCGTATATTGAAAGTGGGTGAACAAACGGGAGATGGCTGGGTATTAAAGGGTGCGACTACGGCAAGTGCTGAATTTTCAAATGCAATGGGGCAATCGATTAAAGTTTCCGTAAGGCAAAGAGGTGTGCAAAAATGAGTGATACAGTAATGCGGCAATGGCAAATGCTTAGGCTTGTGCCAAGAAGCCCGAGTAAGATTGATACAACGAGTTTGGTGCATGCTCTAGCTTCGGAAAGCTTTGTAGTGACACAACGAACGGTACAACGGGATTTAGAAAAGTTTTCGACCATCTTTCCGCTTGAATGCGATGATAGAAGTAAGCCTTTTGGTTGGTCATGGTCTAAAGATTCTGGAACGTTGGATATTCCTGGCATGGATTCGCACACAGCCTTGGCATTTTATTTGGCTGAGCAGCACCTAGAACCTATTTTGCCTCATGAAACGGTTAGTCATCTATTACCACATTTTAAAACGGCTAAGAAGGTGCTTAATGAACTTCAATCGAATAGTGGTGCAACATCATGGGCAAATAAAGTGCGCGTGGTACGACAGGGACCAGATTTATCAACGCCAGAAGTACTACATGATGTACAAAGTGCAGTGTATAGCGCACTACTTTTGAACCGTAGGCTACAAATCACTTATAAACCGCGAGGATCAAAAAAAGGAAAAGACTACGCCGTTTCGCCGCTTGGTTTGGTGTTGAAGAACGGTATCTTTTATTTGCCATGTACGATAGATGACTATCAAGACGTGCGATTATTGACCATGCATAGAATCTTATCTGCAATAAAGCTAGATATACCGTCTGAAAGACCAAAAGATTTTGATTTGGATGCTTACATTGCTTCGGGAGAGCTTAGCTTCCAAATTGGTGATAAAATCAATCTTAAAGCTATTATTGGCAAGGATGTGGCATTCCATTTGGGTGAACGCAAGCTTTGCCCTAAACAAACATTACAAGAGCAGGGTGATGGTACATTCTTGCTTAAAGCCACTGTAAACGATACCTCTGAACTTCGCTTTTGGTTGCGCGGTTATGATGAGCAGATTGAAGTGCTTGAGCCTAAGTTCCTGCGGGAAGATTTATATCAAAGTGCCAAGGCACAAATCAAGAAATACGAACGAACATAGCTAACCCACCCATAAGTGTCTGCATTTATAATGTAGTGGCTAAGTCAAACTAGACACTAAAGAGAGACTTTTATGTGGCAGTAAGTAGAGGGTATTGAAACTTAACTTTAAGTGTTTCTTTTTTTAGTGAGCTTGCAGGACTTAGTGTTTGATTACCAAAGCGAGTGTTGATGTCATCCATCACTTTGGTTAATGCGAGTTGTTTGCTGGTTTGTACTGATGTAAATAAATTGCCTTGTTGCGCATCAGGTTGGAGTGATGATGAAATCACTCCACATGCTCTGTATTCAGTATTATCTTTAAAAATATGGTTGAAGATGACTTTTACAATATGATTAATGCGGCTGTAATCATTGGTTGCAGTGATGCGGACGTTCTTACCAACTGATTCAAATGATTTGAGACGTAAAAATACGCTAATAAAAGAGGTGGTTAGGTTTTGCCTTATAAGCTCAGTTGCAACTCTGGTTGTGTGGTAGCTTATATGAGACCTAATGAGTTGTTTGTTACTTGTTACAACGCCTAAGCTTGCAGTTCTAGCAATGCTCTTGGGCATAGGTGAGTTTAATTCTAATTTGAACACTGGTGTACCATTAAGCTCATGCCATATATCCATGCCGACTTTACCCAAAGTGAAATCAATACGTTCTTTAGGATTATTAGCAAAATCATAAGCGGTATGAATATTTAATTTCTTCATAAGTTGCTGCCTGCTTTTGCCAATACCTGGCACATCTCCAATAGGAACTTCACGCAAAAAGTTGGTAATACGGCGACCTGGTATAACAGAGGTGCCGTTGGGTTTGTTCATTTCGGATGCGATTTTGGCGAGGATACGCGTGGTGGAAATGCCCACGGACACAGTGATTCCCACTTCTTGATATATGCTTTCGCGGATGTGATCTGCAATACCTTGGTATGATTTGCCCCACATAGAGCGGATACCATTCATATCAATAAAGCCCTCATCGATAGAATACATTTCAATTTCTGGGCTATATCTACGTAAAACCGAAAACATCTTGTCTGATATTAAGCCATAATATCTAAAGTCAGCAGAAAGGTAATGGGCATGTGGCATAAGTTTTTTTGCATCCCAAATAGGCATGCCTGTTTTAATGCCTATGGCTTTAGCATCATAAGTCTTAGCGATAATACATGCATTTTGGCTTGATAAGATGCATACAGGTTTCCCCTTCAAATCTGGTCTACGTGTAAGCTCACAGGCTGCAAAGAAGCAATCTGCATCAACGTGAGCAATGGCATTGTACCAGTTGCTGCGCTGTTTCAATGTGTTTTACGAAATAGGCCAACCATTTGACCGTAGATCTCTAATGCTGATTCGGGGTGAATGGTAGGGAAAGCATCATTGGCTGGTTCTAAATACATGCCTTGCTCATTTTTACGTAAATACTTAACTGTAAACTCACCATCAATCATAGCTACAACAATACTATCGAGGTCTGGGTTGGCTTTACGCTCAACCACCAAAATATCACCATCATTAATGCCTGCACCTACCATGGATTCACCACTAACTGTAACAAGAACTGTTGATGAAGGGTGTTCAACCAAGTATTCATCAATGGTCATACTATCAGCCACAAGTTCTGTGGCAGGGCTAGCAAAGCCAGCGGGTACAACACCCACGATAGACCGAGCAAAGAAATTGTTTTCAGGTACAGTGCGCCCATCAGGAGCTTTGCCTAAATATCCTGCGAAGACCATACGTTCAATAAATTTAGATGCACTTCGTTTAGACATGCCAATCATATCTGCAATTTGAGAGTGAGATGGAATAATGCGATATAGGGCATAATAATCTTGAAGTTTAGCTAGATGTTCATGGTCTCTTTTTTGCATAAGCGAACATTAGTATCCGATTGGATACATGGCAGCATATTTATAAAGTAAGCAGAAAAAATTGAGGATTTGGTTGGCAACTATTTGTTTATTAGCCAGCTAGACAAGCTTAATTTAAAGGCTATAGTTCTTTTTTATGAAGAAGTTAATTTTTAAGAAAATTGAAGCTAAGCTCAAAAATGTTCTTGAAAGCGACCATATTGACTGGATACAGGTTGGAAGGGTACTGTCAGATGTTAAAGAACATAACTATTGGTCTATTAATTTTGGCTCGTTTTCAAAGTGGCTGGAGTCATGGGGAAAGGAGGTTAACCTTTGTAAGGCTACGCTTTGGCGATATATAACGGCTCAAAAAAAATATGAAAGGTTGCGAGCTGAAGCTTCAAAGTTCGGATATAATTTTGAAGTGATTGAGGATCTAAAATCTCCAATTAGCCCAGAAGGTATAGAAATTTTTGATAAACTATCACGTATTCTTAAAGAGAATGAAGTCTATGAGATGATGAATAGATTTATTGATGGCGAGATTACTCGAAAAGAGTTGCGAGAAAAGTGGAATGTATTTAAGCCAGCTTTAGAACAGAAAGCATCTCATGGATTATTTGGGGAATCCATAGTCTTAGATGCTTTACGTTTAAACAGTAATGAGTGGTTGAGAAAAGATAAAGCCGAATACAAAAAAGGAAAGGTTATTTATCGAGTACCAAGTTTTTCTAAGTTCTTTCAGAGTGTGACGGTAACCAACCCGATACACAATCAGCATTATGTGTTAGATGCAATATTAGCTTTACAAGAAATGAGTAATGAGCCGTTACATATTCACGGGGTAGCGATAGTAAGTCAAAATTTACTGGAATATGAGAGGTTTGAAGCCTATCGCAAATACTGTAATGCTCTTTGGATTGCTGCACCTAGAGGAGTTGCTGAAGATATTAATGTGAAAATTCCTCAGGGGGTAGGGTTAATATCAGTAAATAATAAGGAAATTGAAATTATTATTGCTGCCGAGGTCAATCATTCGCCCGAATTTTTGGTTGAAACATTAAAGGAACTTTTGACTCGCTGGAAGACAGCATAAATATTTGGGTCTATTTAAGTCTAGCCAGCTAGATATTATATAAATCAAAAGAGAGTATGAGCGAGAAAAAATAAATACGTTGTTTGAGAAGGTGTTGATGAAAAGCTAAGACTTTTTTATTTAATTAGTGACAGCTATAAGATTAATTTATGGAGAAATATATGAGTGATTGCAACTGTATCGAAATAATTAGATATGAGAAACTAAAGATTCATCCTGCAATTTTTGAGATAATATCGCTGGAGCAACTAGATTATCTTATGCAGGATAATATGACGATTTTTGCATATAAAAGTGAAGCACAGAATTTAATTCAAGTGGTCAGAAAAAAAGGAACTCGAAAGTACAGTCAACTCTTAGTGGTTAGGGGGATTGGAACTTATTTTGCCCATAAAAGGCTACTCGAAATGGGAGAAGTATCATACCCGAAGGTGATTGAGGTAGCGGAACCAGTTACGACTCAAAAGGTTCAAGAAATGTTTTTTCTTGAAATGACAGCACTAAAAAGGTCACCAGCAGCACATGGAGTCGTAGCACTTATTTATAAACGAATTACAGATGCTAGGAAGCAGAGTCACTCCCCTTCATTGTTTGAACCACATATCAAAGATATTACACATTCTAGATCAAGAACTTTACGCGATATTTCGGGGTATGATGGTAGAGCTTTTAACAATGCGTTAAAAAAAGAGAAAGTTCCTGATTCATTATTGCGGGACTTGAAAAAGTGGAAGGAATAATGTCTGGTATCCTTCAAGAACTTAGAGAACTAAAAAAATTTTATGGGTGTGATACAGAAGGAGAACATAGTCTTTCCAGAAGCATATTTTCATCACAAGAAAAATTTACATCTGGTTTATTACATTTGATTAATTGTCCACCAAGTGGTGATGGCTTGTATTATATGAATCCTGTAGTTGATCATCTTTTAAATGCTTACCAAACTAAGGTTGGTAAGAAGTTATCTAATGATTTTATAAAGGTATATGAAAGTTTTTGGGACAATATTTTTTCATTTCATGAGTCAAGCGGAAACGAACATATAAAGTTGAGGCGACCATCAGTTCGTGGGGTCAATGCGACACACCCTTTATATACCTTTTTATTTAGAGTTAGTGCACATGGTGGCGCAATAGAAATTGAAAATCAGGGTATGTTACAAACATTCAAAAGTTATTCTCCATTTCTGCTTAAAAGAATTTATTTGCTTCGTCATGATCATAGTAAAAGGTATATTGCCAGACTAGGTCTTATTGCAAGGAAATTAATAGTAAGCAGAGATAGTTTAAGCATTGAAGATTATTTTTCACCTACAGATGATGAGATTAGCCTTCTTGCTCATGATGCATTGAAAATGAAGAAAATTCTGTTTTCAGATGAGGATAAGACGTTTGTCTTTGACTTGTTGTTCAGAGGCTATCGTCGTGAGGTTACGCAAGGGCATTCAAGGAAGGTTGGAAGAGTACAAAAGCGTTGGTTACTTTATGAAAACCAGATTGTTGTAAATGTTGATTTAGAACGTATACCCTATGCTGCAAAAGATAAATATTTCGATGTCACCTCTAAGCGTAAAAAAATTTTAATGCAAGAGGTATCTCTTTTAAAAAAAGGGGGGCAAGTTGATGTAAATGCTCAAGGCGAATCAATAGAGGATTATTTAGGCGAAGAGAGCATTCTATTTCCTGCTGAGTTCTTTTTAGATCCTTGGTTCTCACAGAGAAATGCGAAACAAAAATTTGAGAGCCTAGTTCAGGAAACCAAGGTTATGCCATGGCATAAAGACTGCATATCGAAGCATAAGATTAGAAATATACTTGAAAATATGGCTACTGAAATATGGCAGGTTCAAGTTATTATATATTTTGCAATCTTTCTGGGAAAGAGGGAAAAGGAACTAAAGAAGATTTACTTTAATCGCAGGAATAGCCATTTACCAGTTAACTTGAATCCAGAGAGCCAAACACGATCCAAAGGTGTTAATTATGACTATAAGAAAAATATTTTGTGGTCATATTCAAGTTACGGATCAAGGGATGAGGAAAGGTTTTGTCAAGTTGATGATTATCAAATAATAAGATTGCCTCAGTTTTTTTCTCAACTTATTACAGAGGGAAGAGAAACTTGTCCTTTGTTTGCTAAAGAACACTTTCAAGCGACTAAAGAATTCTTGCAAAGGTTTGGCCGTGATGGCTTAGGGCCAATAACTATTGCAAGGTTAGCGAAGACATTTAAAGCATACTTTGTTCATTCATATGGGCTGCCGCAGTTATATGCTGATATTCTAGCGGGTGTGAATACTTATTATTTAGAAAACCAACACTATTATGTTACCTTGAATAGCAGTCATTATAATCAAGAGTGGCAAGAATTAATTTGTTCGTTTATGTCAGAATTTAAGGGAAGTTCACTTTTTGATATGCCCGTTTCTTTGGATAATTTATTTAAGGCTGATGAAAAAGTGTTGAGTAATAACGAGGTTACGATTGGGGCAACAAACACACCAACAACTGATGCATTAAAAAAACACTTCAGCCTATTATATAAATCATTTCCTCATGATAGAGAATCACTGTTAAAGGGTAGTGATGACCAATGGAATTCTTATATTGCATACTTGTATGGACTTTTTTTAGTGTGTACGGGACAACGTCCATTAAGAGACCCTATTCCTGATAAAAGGGAGTTGTTAATTGAAAAAAATGCCATTCATATAATGGATAAAAACTCTACTTTTCACCGTGAAGAAAGGTGTGTGCCGATACCTGAAATATTGACAAAATCTTTAAGGTGCCATCTGCAGTTATTACTACCTGTATGGAGAAGGAAAATTATAAACGAAGGGATATATTCAATAGAAAATTTGCATTGTTTTTTTCCAATTTTGAATAAAGAGACAAAAAGCGTGGAATCATCTAGTTCAAAGAACATTGATAAGAATACTAACTTTACGAAAGATTCTAATTATTTTTATCACATACGAAATGGCTACAGGCATTATTATTTAAGCTGTTTGCATAATAGTGGCGAAAACATGGCTGATATTGATTGGGTTTCAGGGCATAGGCGAAGAGGAATGGAACACGAGCACGTACTTAGTCCTATAAGTTGGTTAGAGTCTAAAACGAGAGTCTTAAAAATCCAAGATAAAATCATTAAAGATTTGAATTTAAAAATAGTGGTTAACGATGTGTAAACATTACCTAAGCCAATTAGATGAATTAGAACAAAAGTTTTTAGAAGCCAATCAAGAGTTTCGGTATAATATAAACTATCAGGCTTTTAATGCCTTTAAACAGGTGGTTACAGGAGAATATTTTGAAGGCGAGTGGAAAGATAAAGATACTAATCAAGTTCACAGTATAATCATAGAGTCTAAGATGAAAGAGAGTAACTTGGATACTCCCTTAGCTCTTGAGCCTAAAGAAATATTTCGCATAAATATTTCTTTGGCGTATATGTTTAAATGTTTCTTAAAGCATGAGTTAATCAAAAAGGAGTTTAAAGTTGGAAAGTGGCCTAAAGTAAATATTTATCCTCGTCCAGACCTGGCTTTAAATAAAAATTTATTCCCGCTATCAGAACTACACATATTTGAACGGCTGCTTCAAAAAATGATGAATGAAAAGCCAAATAGAAGAACAGCTTATGAAGTTATTAGTGCATGGGTCATATTTCGTTTAATTGCAGTAGATGGTATTATAATAGGTACAGGCGATATAAAAATTGTACAGTTAGAACGAAAGCATTTGTTTTTAGAAGGCGATATAAACTGGTTGTGTCTTCCAGTTGGAGTCACGGGACAAAAGGTTTTTAAGCAATACCCTCTAACAAAAGAAACAGTATCAGCTCTTAAATTGTTGATAAAGAAGTCAAATAAGATTGGCGAAAATTCTTTTGTTTTTCCACACAATTGGAGAACTGTGCGTAACAAAAAGAAAACAGATAGACGTGCTTTTCTTGAGCAATATTTGGCAGACTTTGCTTGGAATATAGATGAAGTATCAGGTTTAGACAGGGTGTTTGACCTAAAATGGTGGATTCAGATGAGTAGACAAAATATGGAGTTTGCTGGTGTTCCATATTATGTCATTGCAAACATGAGAAATAAAATTCGAGCAGCACAATTAGATTTTCAATTTAAGAGTTCAAGGAAAGCTTTTCACCACGACTTAAGGGAGCATATGCCTTCATTAGTTTATGACCTGTATATTAAGTTACAAAATGTTTACTCAGCGTATCGTAAAAAGGAAAAGAGAGTTCAAGTAAAGAAGCTTCTTCATGCTCAACTTTGTAATGTTTTGTGTGATAATGAGTTGCCTCAAATCATACCCATCAAATGGATACAGTATTTTGAGTGGTTTATTTCATTAATTATAGACCCTCACAAAAAGGATTTAACAATTTCCGCATTACATACATATACATATATTCTAGCAAACAGGGTCATGGTTCATATAAAACAAGAAAGTCTTGAGCAATTAACAACTTCAGACTGGGATGCTTTGAAGTTATTTATTCAAGAGCATCCAGAATATGGACGTCAAACTAAAATTAATACTTTAAGCCAGCTTTCCAATTTACACAATTATATAAGCTCTAAGGTGGGCGAAAGACCTTTAAAGCAAGTATCTAGTGGCATCGTTCGTGAAATAGCACATAGCCATATTGTATACAGGTCTGAATTTAATGTGTTATTAAGAATGGTAACAGAGTACCCTTCTGTTTGGATTGCGATGTTTTTAGCTTTCTATGCTGGATTAAGGTGCGAAGAAATTTTTTCTTTAAAGAAAACTGATTTTGATGATATGGAAAGGCTTCCTATTCGAGAAAGTAAAACTAACGCAGGTCACCGCGTACTTCCATTGGCTTCACTTTTAGATGCAAGTGCTGAGAAATCGTTAAGAGTTTTTTTGAATAAAATTGAACGCCCAACAAATAGAATAATATCTTCAATATCCTCTCCAAAGAATTTAAGTTCCAAGGTATCAAAAATTATGAGGGCAAAAGGAGTGGGGCATTGTACGCTCCATATGCTTAGGCATAGTTTCGCTTCAATTCAATTTCTCAAATATAATATGCTCATTGACCCTAATTTTAAGGAGTATCTTGTAAAGGCTATACCTACAATATCTGAAGAAGTGCTCCAAGGTCACTTAATGAAACAAATGGCTTTTGTATTTGGAGGTTCAAAATGGGAGCGTGACTATGAAAATAACGGGCGTTGTCAGCCTTCACCAACGGATATGTGTATCTTATCGCAGCTAATGGGTCATGCTGGTAGGTACACAACTATTGAAAACTACTGTAATAGCTTTTTCTGGCTGCAACGATATTGGATACTTCGCAAAGAAAAAATTTGCTGTTGATATAAAATTTTGGCTAGATAGGCAATGCTTTCTAGCCAAATCAATTTAATAAGCCGTAAATAAGTTGAGCCCAAAATGCTCATGAATTTGCTCTCTTATTTCGGATATGAGTTGGCTCAATAAAAATTGTCGTTCTACTCCTTGGTAACATTCTAAATGGTCAACAATCCAGAACCTGATGGCGGATTGGTTTGAATGAGCTTGAGGGTAACCGAGGGCTGAAACTAGTTCAGCCCCTTGGGGTATGTTAAGTTGTATTGAGATTGTAAGCGCTAAATCATTAATCGTAGATTTGTAATTGTATTGTTTATTATTCATATTTTTCTCCTTGATGTTTTTTATAAATCTGGGTATTCGGGTGTATGTTGCCAACTGTGTCCATGAAAATGATGGGTAAGAATTTGATGGAGATCTAAGTTCATTTTGCTTGCTATATCCATGATTTCTTCAATAGTTTTAGGTGTTTTGGTGGAGTATTCCCCCCAGTTTTCTTGTACCCAAAGCTTGATGGTGCTGTGGTGGCCAAGATGCTGTGGAATGCCAAGAGGCTCATGTATTCTGATCGATGGTTTTAGTTTTAGGCTAAACTCAAGGTGTATAGTTATTTTATTTATAAAGGTTTGATTCATATTGTCCTCGTTATATTGTGTATTTTTATTTCTTTATGGTGCTGCTTAAAAGTGATTCAAACGCGGTGCCATCATGCCTAGTGGCATTGGGTATAAAACGTGAATATGTTTGAAATAACATTTGAGTTGAGCTATGCCCCAATTGGTTAGCAACCCACTCTGGATTTTCACCAGCAGCTAACCATAATGTTGCTGCTGTGTGCCTTGATTGATAAGGTCGCCTAGCTTTTAAACCTAGGCTGTTTAACAGCGGGTACCAAATGCGTTTGGTAAAGTTAGAATTGTCTATAGGTTCACCATTTCGGTTACAGAACACGAACTCTGAGTATGGGCGTGATATAACCTTTTGAGCCTGAATAGCTTGTAAAACCATTGAGTTCATTTGAATATATCTTGATTCGTTCGTTTTAGTAGTGGTCATTTCATTATAGGTAAATGATTCACAGACAAAGATGGCTTGTGTTTCTAAGTGAACATTACGCCAGCGAAGCCCATTAATTTCACCTGACCTCATGCCAGTAAAGAAGCGAACTGTTAAATAGTTTGTATAGGTTGGATTGACAGCGTTTATAATCTGTAAAACCTCGGTTAGTGAAAAAGGTTCAATTTTGGGTTTTACAAGTGGTAGACGCTTGATGTTTTTAAAAGGTGAAATGAAATTAAAGCGTTCTGATGCTTCATCCATAATAGACTGGAGAGGTTGCATAATATTGTTGATTCTTTTATTTGATAACTTCTTTCCCGTTCTTCCTGGCTGTTCAGCTAATTGGGCTCTAAATTTAAGTATGCTTCCTTTATTAATATCTTTAACTGGGATGTCACCAAATATAGGTATCAAATATTTTTCCAAAATACTCTTATTGTTTGCTTGGGTGCTTGGTTTCCAACGAAAAGAATTTTCACTCCACCATTCATCAGCAAAGGAACTAAATTCTGGGTTAGAATCGTCTATGTACAGTTCACGCTCGAATTCCTTAGCCTTTAAGCTATTGGGGAAAATGCTGGCGTAATGAAAGGTGTTTGAGGCAATAGCTGATTCAATTTGATTAAGTAAAGCCTGTAATCTTTTTCGGTTTGCTGGCGTATCATCTAATAAGGTTAGTTCTCTACACCGAACCCCTTTGTATCTAAAATCAAGAAATAGTTTACAAGTATCTTTTCTGGATCGAATGCTACCCATGAACTAGTCCTCCAGATGCCATAGGGATTAAAGCTGGTTCTAACTGAATGCTTTTTACCATTTCAGCTTCAATAGCTTCCCAGATAAAGAGTATCTTTCTTCTACCAAAGGGTCGGATGTAATGGATATTTTCAATGAAAACAGTGTCCATTAGAAACTGGCGAATATATTTTGAATCGTATTTGATTTTAGTGGATAATTCTTCAGTAGTTAAGAAAGTATGCGTCATTATCTTCTCCTTGTGAACAAATGATGAATATACGCATCATACCATGGTTTGCGTGACTGTCAATCACGAAAGATGATTAAATGATTCAATAGGTCGAGTTTGATAAAACATTAAGCTTGTGATACTTTGCGTTTTAGCTTGGAGGGCAGATGATTAGGTTTCGTTTAAAAGAAAGAGTTGCAGACTGGGAATTTAAGCATGGAAAAAAATTGACTCTAGAGACTTTAGCTAAAGAAACGGGGATTCATCGTACTACACTTTCTAAAATTGGTAATATTCGAGGATACAATACTACAACGGATAATATTGATGCAATTTGCCTCTTTTTTCAATGTGAAGTGCAAGATCTTATGGAGTGCGTGCCCAATGATGACGCATCTTCTTCCTAATTTATCATTCTGATTTTAAAGAGAGTTTCGTTGGTTTTAAGTATGGCTGGAGTATTTTCGATACTGAAAAGATATTGTTTAAGTTATTGATCAATTGAATGCGTAATATTGGGAGCTTAAAGAAGCTCCCAATCTATGGATATTATTACTTGGCTGAAACAGTCTTAGTTAAGAAAGTTACTAAATCATCGATGGAATCAACCTTTAGCCCCATATCTGCAATGATTTTAATTTTACCATTTTCTTGTATGAAGGAATAGATTGATTCAAACCCTAAAGCACTTTCAAATATCGTTGTTTTAAGTCCTGTTTCAGCATGGATTGCATTCACTTTGCGAATACCATTTGGTACGAAAACAATATAAGTTCCGGAAGGAACTTTGAACCATTCGATTCGCCAATAGTAATGCAATGCATTTATTGATTTATTACCTTGGTTGATGTATTTATAAGGTTTCTGATCACCACTGTAGTCGATGTTTAGGCTGATTACTTTTTTATTGTTTATATTATATAAGGCATAGTCTTCATTTCCGTCACCTCCGAAAATTCCAGCTATTCCCCGTGTTGTGGACAATAAACCACCAAATGAATTTGTCCTCTCTTGAATTTTTTCAATGAGAATCAGGTTTGTACTATAAATGTCGCCAGTTTGGTATTTGGCAACGGTGTATCCTTTGGGAATAGTGAAGCTTTGTATCTCTTCTCCAGGGATGTATAAAAAGCCTGTTGATTTGCGAATAACAACAAACCCTTTAGAAGTCATAAGTAACCTAGAGCCAGTTAGGTTTTTACCAGTTTTGGTATGTACTTTCCAAGTGTTTCGTTCTTTCTTAGCGGTTGCGATTGTAATAGTTTTGTCAGAGACGGAAGGACGTGCAACTTTGATAGTGTAATCTTTTTCACCTGTTTCGACGACGTATGTCACATTTCCACTTAGCCCATTGAACACAAATGTGTCAATTTCACCCTCATAATCTATGAATCTTTTTCCATTTACAGTAAACCCATCTTCTTGTTTCCTAAATAAAACACCTGTATTAATAGGAATCAATGGTAGTTTATCAATTTCTGCTTTCATATCAGATTCGCTTGAACTTGATGCAATGGCTACTTTTTGTTGAGTTGTTCCTGCTGAGGTCGTATTGACTTTTAGTTGAGCATTTTTTAACAACAAATTCTCTCTCGCTAGTCTCTGACGCTCAAGTATAGATTGCATAATTTTTTGTTGTTGGGCTCTTTCGGCATCCGTCATTCTGGGAGTGCAAGCATTGAATGCGGTGCTAATTATTATTAGTAATAAGGCGTAATTGATTATCTTCATAAAGATCTCCTTTAAAATTTAAATCGAGAAGATTAAGGAATACTTAATCCTTGGCAAGTTAAAAAATTAAGTAATACTTAATAATCAAGTAAGGTTTTATGAGGAAAAAATAAGCGTATTTATTGCTCATAAAAAGTAATTTCAGTACACACTTCTGCACTAAAATTATGGCTTTAAATGTTTTAGTTATAGCGTTAATAAGTCGAAATAATGTATAATATTAATTTGCCCTAGAGTTATAAAAAGCATATAAAACAACATGATGGATGATAAGAAATGTTACAGAAATAGATGATGATGGGCTCATAACCCGAAGGTCGTCGGTTCAAGTCCGGCCCCCGCAACCAAACATTTAAAGGCTCGTGAGAAATCACGAGCCTTTTTTCATGGTTTCAGCGTGCAGACATACTTTTTTTTGCGTAATACAATACCACCAAGAAGCAAAAGCATGATATACAAAGTGAATGGGTTGTTATTATTGGATACTAAACAGCCTGCTGCAGTTTCAGTATTGGTTGTTTGGTTTGTAGCAACAGGGTTAATCACATGGTTTGTTTGTGGTGTGGCGAGTGCGGCTGGGTCAATAATAATTCCATCAGCCATACCATCTTCATCACCTGCACCACCATCGGTGAGTGAAATCATCAAACCTTTGCCAGAAGTATCA
>JALUWH010000053.1 GCA_027019685.1 Ghiorsea sp.
TGTACCAGCAGGTGCCACAATGTCTGAATATGCCGTGGCATTGGCTAATACTGTAGCAAGTGTTACAAAGCCTGCACCAGCATCACGTTCCACACGATAAGAGTCTTCATTGATTGCATTATCCACCCATGTAAGATTAACTTGAGAAGCACTAATAACACTAGTCGTCAAACCCGTAGGGGCAAGCATTGGCATTGCCATCACAACATTCACGCGTTTACCTGTCACAGTTTTCCCAGCTAAAGCAGCAACACTATCACCATTATTTAATAGGCGACTTTTAATTTGCTGCACTGTTAATGCAGGCTCATTTGCCCACACTAAAGCCGCAGCACCAGCAACATTGGGTGTCGCCATACTTGTACCATTTAAAAAGGCATAATCTGCTGCTGAATGGGCGGCAACTGCTGTATTTGGTACGGTAACTTGCACATCATCCACATGAAAACCACCAGCTACTACAAAACCATCCGTATCTAAACGAAAACGAACTTGGGCTGTTGCATACCCATCCAAACTCGCCATATTTGCTTCAAAAGGGAAAAAATAACCCTTGGTTGTACCTGTCCAAGCGCTTTGTACTGTCCAATTAACACCATCTGGTGATGTTTCAACATTCAAAATATCATAATTTAGTTCTGTATATAAGTCCATCTGATAACCCAGTACTGCACCTTGAACTCCCGTCAAATTACACACAGGTGATGTTGCTCTATAGCTACGATTATTGGCATAAAGAGAAGCTGGAGTGTCCGTTAGGCTGTAAGATGGAGACTTCGCTGCTTCTGTGGTGATGTTTACAGTATTTAGAACAGGGGTCGCATAATTATCCAATGTTGCCGGTGTCCAACCTTGAAGCGTTGCAGTATCAAAGTTCCAATTACAACCTGCCACAGCAGTCCGCGCTGGTGGCACAGTACTTCGGATATTTGTACCTGGTGCCCCCACATCAACAGAGGTTGCGCCATAGTTAGAAAATGATGCTAAACCATCCGTTTGCGTAGTTGCTGCAACCGAAATAATATTGGGTTGGTTATATGATGCAGGGTACGAAGGCGTAGTATCATTGTTGGTAGCATCATTGCCTGCAGCAATCACAAAAAGAACATTGGGGGCATTGGCAATCGCAGCATCCATCAAAACCGAAGGATTTGGACCTCCCAAGCTCATATTGATAACTTTTACCCCATTAGCAACTGCATAGTTAACCGCTGCAATAATATCAGACGTAAAACCGGAACCTGTGGAATCCAAAACACGCAACGGCATAATCGTTGAGTTCCAGCACACACCTGTACCACCTATTGTATTATTGCCCGATGCACCAATCGTACCTGCAACATGTGTACCATGATACGCAAAGTCCATAGGGTCGTTATCTCCTTGCACAAAATCCCAACCGCGAATATCATCAATGAAACCATTGGCATCATCATCAATACCATTCCCTGCAATCTCACCCACATTAGACCAAATATTTGCTGTTAAATCAGGATGATTATAATCCACACCTGTATCAATCACCGCAACAGTAATCGTCGTACAATTTGTATTAATATCCCAAGCCTTGCTTACAGACATATCGCTACCTGCAATGCCCGCCACACCATTCACAGTTTGCCCTGTATTTTGCAAACCCCAATAAAGACCATAATCAGTATCATTAGGCATAGCTGTAGCTTTATAAATATAGTTGGGTTCAACATGTGCTACCCACGGTTGCGCTGCCAATGCATTCATGGCTGACAACATTGATTGTCCAGGTTTAATTTTCATGCGCAAAAAGCTGGTTTTACCTTCTTGTTTTGCAAGCACCTTGTAGCCGCTGGTTGCCGCTGCCACCATACCACCTTGCTTAGGTACAACCAAAAGTTCACCTTCCACATAATCACCAGATATTTGTTGAACAACTGCTGCTTGCAATGTCATGGGAACAACTAAAAACACTGCCATTAAAAACATACTTATTTTATTCATCGTTTCGCTTTCCTTTTCCTCTTTATATTTATTGCGTTGTATAAACTTGATTGCTTTCTATACCACAGAACACAGCCTTACTTTTCTGTAAGCTTTGAATCACTTGTTTTGCGGAGCGTTTATCAGACCAAGATAAAGTGAGTATTGTGGGAGAAGATTGTTTCACCAATAACACTTTATTCTGTTGTATAAGTTGCTTGGCTTGCCCTAATTTTTCCGCCGAGCACAGCATAGCAACAAGCTCTTTACTTACTTCTTGCACCTGAACAAAACTACTTTGATTTAAAGACTTCGCTTCTCTTATCGGTGTGCTCGATGCATCAGCCGCACCATTTGAGGCACACCCCCATAAAAAAACCAATACTAATAAAAGACTTATTTTCATTCCCTCTCCCATATCTCACAGCATGCGACGATAATTCCCCACTCTTATCATGTAAAGCTTAGTGCGTGGAAATGTGTGGCATTAATGCTAAGTTACGCCCATGCACTCTAAAATTACCACCACCCTATTGGCACTGATTTTTGGTGCTGCCATGCCTTATGCTTTTGCTCCATACAATGTATGGTGGCTGGCTTTTATCGCCTTGGCTGGTTGGCTTGGTTTACTCATCAAACAACCTCAACAGTGGTTTAAGTTGGGCATGGCTTTTGGATTTGGCTGGTTTGGTTTGGGTGCTTGGTGGCTTGCGGACACATTGCAAATATATGGACACTTACCCTATGTCTTAGGTCTTCTTTCCATCACTATTTTAGGACTGATTATGAGCCTATTTTTTGTGGCATGGGCTTGGTTATTGCAAAAATTATTACAGCACAAGGTTCAAGCACTTTGGTTATTCCCTGCCTTTGGTGTACTCGAAGAATGGATACGCAGCTTTTTGTTTACAGGACTACCTTGGACAGCGCTCGCCAACCTATCCGTCAACACTCCATTCGCATCATGGATAAGCATTATGGGTAGCTATGGTGTAGCTTTTATTATTTTATTTGTCGCAGTCTCCCTTACCCTACTTTTTTATGCCAACACACGAAAATATGCACTACTAGCATCTAGCATTTGTGCTTTGCTGTGGTTTTTCAGCCCAAACATTCCAGTACCCCAACAACCCACCTACACCGCAGCCTTGATTCAACCCAATATTCCCCAAGACAAAAAATGGGATGCAAACTTTCTCAACCATACCATGCAGACCCTAACTTCACTCTCTGCCCAAGCTGCAAGCGAGCAAAAACTTGACCTCATCATCTGGCCAGAAGCTGCCGTACCCTTTTATTTATCTCGCTCACCATCTTGGAACAGTTGGCTAAAAGCACAGATGCGAAGCTGGCAAACACCCGTCATTTTCGGTGGCATCAAACACCTAGATTCAGGCAAATCACAGAATGGTTTGTTCTTAGAAAATGGTGAATCAACACGCCTGTTTGTCGGCAAACATCACCTTGTGCCTTTTGGTGAATATGTACCTTCATGGCTACCGTGGTTAGGTAAACTTGTGCCCGACATTGGCGATTTTGAACCCGCCACAGACCAAGGTATTCTTACCCTTGCCACCCAAAAAGTAGGTTC
>JALUWH010000054.1 GCA_027019685.1 Ghiorsea sp.
CACATAAGTGTTACCTTGCGCTACGGTGATAGAATTAGCCCCTGTTAAAGTAATCACTGGAGCTGTTTGGTCTGTTACATTCACTGTACGTGTGACTGCTATAGCCGCATTACCTGCTGCATCGCTGACATTATAAGTAAGTGTATAAGTGCCAACGGCTGCTGTGTTTACACTGCCTGTGACCGTAGCCGTTAAACCAGCATCAACATTATCTGTCACTGTACTACCAAGATCAGTAAATACAGAGCCTTGCGCGATTGTAAGTGGGTTTGCACCAATTAGAGTAATCACAGGCGCAGTTTGGTCGGTGGTGGTTTGACCTGCTGGGCTAGAATCTGTGCCAGTCCCACTGCACCCACCCATGAGAATCATCATTGCAAGCGCAGCCATTACCTGTTTTGTGACTGTGAACCTTAGTGAAACACCCATGATAACCGCCCTTCTTATTTATAAATTTAATGCAGACACGAATTATCTATTACACAATAACCGCTGTATACCTGACCAAAAGAACTAGTTCTTTTGATAAACTGGTTTATTTGGGTGTTCGATATACCATTTGCACAGGCTTGGGTCGTTCGATAGGAGAAATGTTGAAAATTTTAATTGTGGATGATCATGAGTTGTTTGGTGATGGATTGGCAACCATCCTAGCTCAGCTTGATGTTGCAAACAGTATAAATGTAACACTTGAAATAATTCGGGCAGCCACTGCTGATGAAGCAATTGATATTGTAAATGACACTTTAAAACAAGGGCATAAGCTTGATTTAGCATTGTTGGACCTCACTTTACCTGATGGACATGGTATGGATGTGTTGGAAGTTTTGCGTGAAAAAATGTCTAAATGTCCTGTTGTCGTTATTTCCGCCACAGAAGAACGTCATGAAATCATTCGGGCACTTGATGCTGGTGCATCTGGCTTTATACCAAAATCTTTGCCCACCAATGTGATTATACCAGCATTACAATTGGTGCTTTCTGGTCATCAATATTTACCACCTCAACTACTTTCTCAAAGACCACTGGTACACGCATTGACCGATAGGCAGATACAAGTATTAAGATATATACATGACGGTTTATCCAATAAAGTGATTGCAAGAGAGATGGGTTTGAGCGAATCAACTATCAAAGCACATATTCGCCAAATTTTTAGTACTTTGGAAGCAAAAAGCCGAAGCCATGCTGTGAATATCGCGGTTCAATCGGGTATCTTGTAATTTTCTTGAGCAATTGCAGCAATAAGCCACCGTTTTAAATCATCAAGGTTCACAGGTTTATGCAGCAGAGCAAAGCCACTATCCTTTACCTCTTTTATACGGTCTGGCGCTGTATCTCCCGTAATTAACAATGCTGGAATATCCACATCGTATAGCGCATGTAGTGCACGAATCGCCGCCACTCCTGTATGATGGTCGCGCAAACGATAATCAGAAATAATCGCATGGGGCCGTATCGTTGCTTTGCGCATTGATGCCACCGCCGCCTCTGCAGACGCGAAAGAAAATACCTGCGTACATCCCCATGTTTTCAACAAAACACCAATAGAATCAAGGACACTTTGATCATCATCAATCACCACCATTGCTATGCCTGATAAGGAAATATCCTGTTGATGGAGCAGCGTATCCACCTCAATGTCGTTCTTGGAACCACGTGTTAAATCCACAGTAAACAAGCTGCCTCTGCTGGGCTTGGAGTAGACAGCCACTGGCGCATGAATCAAACCTTCCATGCGTTTCACGATTGCCAAGCCCAACCCTAAGCCTTTTTTCTGGTCACGCTCAGGATTATGCAGTTGGGTAAATTCATCAAAAACACTGTCCAATTGGTCATACGCAATGCCGCAACCTGTATCCCAAACATGAACACGCCACAACGCACCAGACTTACGCACCCCAATTAGCACACCACCCTCTGATGTATAAGTAATAGCATTGGACACCAAATTACCAAGCATACGTTTGAGCATGGCAGGGTCAGTTGTAACCACAGCTTCTGTAGGGCGCAAACGCAAGGATAATGCCTTTTGTTCGGCAAGTGGCACATATTCCAAATAAATGGATTGTAATAACGGTTGTAGTTTTATGGAGACCATTTGAGGACGTTCCACACCCGTATCTAGCTTGGATATATCCAGTAACTGATCCAAAAGTGAACTCATGGAACGGTATGCCACACGTATTTTATCTATGATTACCTGTTTGTTAGGGTCTTTTTCAATAAAAGCCAAAGACTCTACAAATAGCCCAACTGCTTGATGTGGCTGTCGCAAATCATGACTAGCAGCAGCAAGAAAGCGGGTTTTATCACGACTGGCTTTTTCAACAGCCTCACTTCTTTTCTCCAACTCTTTGATCAAGCTGGTGTTTTCAAACTTTTTCCGAATGGAGAGATACATCAAACGATGGTAGTCACGAGCATAAATAAGCATCACAACAAGGAATAATAGCACCAGAATACCAATGACCTGAAAGTCCCCACCTTCAATCATCAAGTGAATACACATCAACGTTACAATAGGTGTAGTAAAAGCGACATAAGCAGGCAAGAAACGCGATTGAATGCCCAAAGCTCCAACAACAAGCCCCCCATGCACTAAAACAATATAAACAATATTGGATATGGAGGCTGTATTAAGCATAACCCACGGCAACAACCCCCACAAAAAACCTGATGCAAATGCTCCCGCAGTATAAAACCATGCCCAATGCAGGATAGTACTGAACCCTGGTTCAGCGCGCATAAAGCGTTGTTTTAGCATCCATCTAAAGATAAAAACAACAGCTATAGAAGCCAACCAAGCCAAAGAATGCAAAGCAAATTGAGCTTCCCACAATACGACGACAGTGATGACAGCAAGCACAAGTGATGCAATATGCGACCAGACAAAATCGCGATAAAGCATGTGAATCAACTCATACTGAATGAGCTTATCTTGTGCTACTGAAGAGGTCATCTCTTTTGAAAATGGCATATTGCTAGCTTATACTACTTGCCAAGAAAATCGAGATAACATGATGAGTTATTGCGCCTTAAAGATAGGATCAAGGGATTTTTTCCAGTATTTCATCACAAAATACATATGAATATACAGAGCTGGTGATTTCATAAGAGGTAGGGCGTGAATAGATGCTGTGCAAAGGTCTATATAACGAATTGATGTTTACCGATCATGGATACGGTATACATATATAAAGAAGCTATACAGAAAAATTATCATTGGTTGGTTAAGCAAATTTATCATCTGCGATATGATAATGCGGGTCTTCTTTGATATTGATTTCCACAAGTCCACCTGCTTTCTTCAATAGCGCCTTGCAATCTTGACTGAGGTGGCGCAGGTGCAAATGTTTGCCTGCTTTTTTATATTTCTCTGCCAAGTTATCAATAGCTTCAATCACTGAATGATCTACCACAAGTGAATGTGGGAAATAAATAACCACTTTGAAGTTCCCCCACTGATTTATAAAATAATGAACCACAACAATTGGAGTCTTGTTTAAAGACCATGAATATAAACTTTTATCGCTATTCCTGAAGAAGCGGCTAAGCTTGGCAACCTTGTAAATAGAAATGATAACTTAGCCTATATTCGTGTATTACACAGAGTATGACCCGAAACCCTTAGGTTCCCGCTTTGAAAGTTAAGCTCTTTATAAAGTCCTAAGGTGTATCTAGGTTATGCAAGAAGTCTAATGTTTAACCTTTCTTTTTTACAAGTGAATTTATTCTTGACACATACACCTTTTTATTGTGCCAAACTTGGGGATATTTTCTGGAAAACCTATGATACATAAGCATGTTACAGAACAAACTACCATCTTCTTTAGTGTTGTTAAATGGGTATTTCTGTCTTCTATGGTTGGTATTCTTATCGGTTTTATCGTTTCATTCTTTTTAAAATCCATTGCTTGGGCTGAACTACATCAATCCGACATGCCTTTTCACTACTATTATTCTCTTCCTTTTATGCTGGTTTTAACTGTATGGATTGTAAAAACTTTTGCCCCAAATGCTGAAGGACATGGAACAGAAAAAGTCATTGCAGCTGTTCATAAACATCATGGAAAAATAGATATTGCCGTTATCCCTGTTAAACTTTTAGCTACCCTTGCAACAATCTTTGCAGGTGGTTCTGTGGGCAAAGAAGGGCCAGGTGCTCAAATTGGTGCTGGCGTAGCTTCTTTTATATCGACCACCCTTAAATTTAGGAAAGAAGATAGAAAAAAACTTGTTATCTGTGGGATTAGCGCTGGTTTTGCCTCTGTTTTTGGTACTCCTATTGCAGGAGCTATTTTTGGTGTAGAGGTACTCATCATCGGTGTTATTATGTATGATGTATTACTCCCATCTTTTATCGCAGGGTTTGCCGCATTTACTACCACTCAGTTTTTAGGTGTTAAATACACATATTTTGATGTTCGTTTTTATCAAGAGATAGCACTAGACATCCCCCTCATTATGCAAGTTATTTTAGCAGGTCTCTTTTTTGGTATTGTCTCAGATATATTAGTAACAACAGTTAGAAAGACTTCAAAAACAATAAAAAAACTTCCTTATAATATATATCTTAAAGCATTCGCTGGTGGTACTTTTTTAGTCATACTCACATTGATTTTTGGAGAGCGATACCTCGGCCTTGGCATGGGAACAATCGAAAGTGCGCTGCACCCTGCGACAAGTATTGATAGTGATTTACCATGGTATGCTTTTTTACTCAAAACAATCTTTACTTCTGTGACTTTAGGCGCTGGAGGAAGCGGTGGTATTATCACACCTGTGTTTTATATTGGGGCTACAAGTGGCAATCTCTTTGGACATATGATTGGAAGTGAGCATATTGCACTTTTCGCTGCCCTCGGTTTTGTAAGTGTACTCTCAGGCGCTACCAATGCACCTATCGCTGCGACTATCATGGCAGTTGAGCTTTTTGGTTTAGAAATTGCACACTATGCAGCAATAAGTGCCGTGATTAGTTTTTTACTCACTGGACATAAAAGTGTTTTCAACTCTCAAAAGCTAGGCATGAAAAAATCAGATGCACTAAGCATTGATATAGGGGATGATATCGATAGTGCATCTGTGCATTTAGAAGATAAAGAAGCCAACAGAATTAAGAATATCCAAGCTAGGCTTAGAAAAAAAGCTGACAACCTCTATCGCAAAAAGAATAGCAGAAAAAAATAGTTGGCTGGTTGTACATCAAGGTAAATTAATTGTACTAATTTTAACTAGCTGGGATTGTTTTGTCCGACATCAAGGCGAAAACGCGCAGCTTACTTCTAGTAAGTGAGTACTTTCAAACACAGATGTAGGGCAACCAAAACCCTAGATAGAAAAATTAGGCCAGTTTATCGTCAGCAATATGATAATGCGGATCTTCTTTGATATTTATTTCAACAAGACCACCAGCTTTTTTTAATAACGCCTTACAATCTTGGCTTAAATGACGCAAGTGCAAGTGTTTACCTAATTTTTTATACTTCTCTGCCAAATTATCAATAGCTTCAATTGCTGAATGATCTGCTACACGCGAATGGGCAAAATCAATAATCACTTCATCAGGATCATTTGCTGGATCAAACAGTTCATTAAACCTGTGCGCCGAGGCAAAGAATAATGGGCCATGAATTTCATATACACGTTCACCAGACTCTAAATCTTTAGGTACAGCATAAATATGTTTGGCATTTTGCCATGCAAACACCAGTGCTGATGCAATCACACCCACAACCACAGCAATAGCAAGGTCCGTAAACACCGTCACTACAGTCACCAAAACCACCACAAACACGTCTTGTTTGGGGATTTTGTTGAACATATTAAAGCTTCCCCACTCAAATGTGCCGATGACCACCATAAACATAATGCCCACAAGCACTGCCACAGGAATCATTTCAATCAATTCATTGGCAAACAAGATAAAAGATAATAAAAACAGAGCAGCTGCAATGCCTGATAAATTACGTCTACCACCCGAAGAAATATTAATCATGGATTGCCCAATCATAGCGCAACCACCCATACCACCAAAGAAGCCTGTGACCACATTGGCTGCACCTTGACCAATAGACACACGATTACCCTGCCCACGAGTACCAGTAAGTTCATCAAGCACCGTCATGGTTAATAGCGATTCAATCAAACCGATAGCCGCAAGAATCACCGCATAAGGAAAAATAATATAAAGCGTTTCAAGGTTAAGCGACACAGAAGGAATATGGAATGGCGGAAGCGAACCACCAATATGCGCAATATCACCTACAGTCTTAGTATCCAAACCACCAAAAATTACTACGGCAGACAATCCTGCAATCGCCACCAAACCTGCAGGCACAGCCGATGTAAATTTAGGTAAAAAATGCATGATTGCCATAGTGGCAATCACAAGTCCAAGCATCATATAAAGCTCTTTCCCCTGCATCCATTGCCCATCCACTTGAAACTGCGGCAATTGCGCCATAAAAATCACAATCGCCAGACCATTCACAAAACCAAGCATTACGGGGTATGGCACCATACGAATAAACTTACCAAACTTAAGCAGACCAAAGATAATTTGCAGCACACCCATAAGTACAACCGTAGCAAACAAATATTCCACACCATGCTCTGCTACCAATGCCACCATAACCACTGCTAAAGCACCTGTTGCCCCTGAAATCATACCTGGACGACCGCCGACAAGAGAGGTGATTAAGCCCACCATAAATGCAGCATACAAACCAACCAAGGGATGCACACCTGCCACAAATGCAAAAGCCACTGCTTCTGGAACCAAAGCAAGTGCCACGGTTAAGCCCGATAAAATATCGTCTTTAGCACTCCAAACGTGCTTCTTATATAATGTGTATAACATGGGTTCTCCGAGGTTAAATCAAACAAACAATCTTTAAGGGCGGCGCAATATGCCTGAAACTAGGTCTAAATCCAACCAACTCATTATACCCCTACACCCATCCTTGATTTTTTGGGAGATAAAACCCTCGTTGGGGATGGTCATTTAGAGTTTATCGCTAGCTCTGAACACCACCACTGACGGGGTGAAAGAATATTGCAAAAAACTTAAAAAGGACGAACAATGACAAAGATTAATACCGCGACCAAACCAAACACGGGGATTTCGTTAAAAAATCTATAAAATACATGGTCGCGCACATTTTTACTTTGTGCAAAAACTTTCACCAAGTGCCCGCAATAAAAGTGATAAAGCATTAATAAAAGCACTGTAGTCACTTTAAGACCAAACCAAAGTTGGCTGCCAAAATAACTCCATTGATCATACGCCATAATTGAGCCTGTGATCACCGTCAGCCACATCATTGGGGTGACAAACCGATAAAGTTTGCGCTCCATGATAGCCAACTGTTGATGCACTGCCTCGTTATCTGTCATCGCATGATTAACAAATAAACGCGGTAAATAAAACAGCCCCGCAAACCAAGAGGTAAACATCATAATGTGTAAAACTTTAATCCATTCCATGATGGCAAGGCTAGCTTTATTCAGCGACAACTTCAAAATAAACAGCTAGGGAAGCTCTGTCGGGTTTCAACGATTATAGCGAAAAAGCATGGGGTTGCGGTGGTTTCTAGATGGGCTTGAGGCGAACAGCACTGCTATTTAACGAAAATACAGCTAAAAACGACCAATATCCATGATTCTACAGCCAGTTGCTTTAAGTCTGGCAGGCTCCTAGACTTCACTTTAATTTCACATACACAAACTCAACCAAACTTCGAGGAAACCTATGAAATCATTACTATTACTTTGTACACTTCTCCTGCCTTTCACCAGTTGGGCAGCGGATACGCAAGCTGCGGACGCAAAAACAGTGGGAGCAATTCGCGCCACACTTTCGGACATGCCTATCAAAGCCATACATAACACACCTATCGCAGGTGTTTATGAAATCCAAGTTGGTGATACCATTTATTACACAGATAAAACAGGGCAGTACCTCATCAATGGCCATATGTTTGACACACATATCAAACAAGATTTAACCGCCAAACGTCTTGCTGATATCAACCGCATCAACTGGAAAGATTTACCGTTAAAAGATGCGATTGTGAGTGGGCCTAAAGACGGTCTTAAAATGGCAGTATTCACTGACCCAGACTGCCCATACTGCAAACGTTTAGAGGAAAACTTACAAAAAGAAACTGGCATCCGGGTTTATACTTTCTTATTCCCACTCACCCAGCTACACCCTGATGCCTATGAAAAATCCAAGTCTATTTGGTGTGCTAAAGATCAACACCAAGCCATGCTTGATGTGATGCTAAACAATAAAACTTTAGCCAAAGCTACTTGCAAAACACCTATTGATGATAATATGAAACTTGCTGAAAAACTAAACGTGCGCGGCACACCAACAATTTTTGCAGAAGATGGTCGCAAATATACAGGTGGTGATCTTAAAACTTGGTTACAACAAGGTTCAAAATAGGCAACAACGAAAACCAGCTTAGGCACATGTTTAATCCTTGTGCCTAAGGCTCTTTTGTTATCTGCAACGAACAGAACTTATTTAAAATAAAGAATGTGCTAAATATTTAAAAAGATGAGATGAAACTCAGCCACCAAGCTTAATTATTTAAAATTACCGATGAGCCCAGTGCGGCATTACGTTTGCTTACATGGTTATTCACCCAAAGCTCAAAGTCCGCATAGGTATTATAAAATGTATCAAAGATTTGTAACGGCATACGACAAGCCAAGGTGCGTTCCACAGCCACAAGCTCTGTATCTTCGGGTAACCGTAAGGTAGGGCTTGCATTACCATACATGGCATTTACACCCAATATACACTTCGTCTGTCCACTTCGCTTGGCTTCGATTTTACCGAAAACAATCACATAAAAAAAGGCTTCTTCTTTTGGGTCTGAATCTTTGCGTAAAACACGACCTGGAAAATACTCAACCAACTCAGAATCTTCTTCCAACCACTGTCTATCTTCAGCACCAAGCTTGGTAAAGGCTGGGTGCATAAAGGAAATAGTTTCAATCATGCGACGTTGCACAACCTTCATTAAACTATCTCCAGCAATGGGAGACATATGTACCATTGCATCCACTGTTTCATTAGAAAATTCTAACAATGTTGAATCCACAAATGCCTCAACCGTCGCCGTACGTGGCAGTTGATAAATACATGCAACTTCACCAAAGAAGTCGCCTTGTTTCAGTGAGCCAACTTCAAAATGCTCACCAGATTTAGTGTCCACTTGTACACGGACTTCACCTTCAAGAATCAAATAAAAATTATGGCTTATTTCACCTTGTTTAACAATCACTTCGCCTTTTTTAACCTTACACAAGGTACCTTGACGAAGAAACTCTTGAGATTCCGAGTCTGAGAGCGCCTCAATTAAGGAAAAAACTTTACCTGCCTCACTTAAGGTTTGCGGTGGAGAACCTAGTGTTAACTCGGCAATAGTTTTCATAGATTCTATTTCATCTATATCAGGATGTTCCAGCTGCTCACAAAGGCTTAGAAAGGCAAGTGCATAACTTGAATATCCCAATGATACCATGCGCCTAGCCATCTCCATCGCGAGATTTCGTGCAGCCTCTATATCCCCTCTTGCCTGCAACATTTGAATCAAAGGTCGAGCAATGCGCAAGTCTTCAGGGTAAGCTGCAATTAAATCTTGATAAGCTTGCATCATTTCTTGTTTCGTCAGAGCCATGTGCGCAATCTAAACCTAAGCGTTGAGAAAGGCTACACTCCATATGTAACCTGTATCACAATCTATACTGGGTTTCCATTGCACTTGCTCTTTTGATGCGTAGCTTGCGCTGCCTTATTTTAAACCTATGAGGAACAACATCTATGTCTACACCCATCCAATACGCCTTATTAAGTGTCTCCGACAAAACAGGCATTGAAAACTTTGCCAGCCAATTGATTGCACAAGGCTTTAGCCTGCTTTCCACGGGTGGCACTGCAAAATTGCTACGTGAAGCAAACATTGAAGTGCGTGATGTGTCCGACTACACAGGTTTCCCAGAAATGATGGATGGCCGTGTCAAAACCTTAAACCCTAAAGTGCATGGCGGCATTCTTGCGCGAAGAGACAACGAAGGTGATTTGGCATCCATGAAAGAGCATGGCATTGAGCGTATTGATGTAGTGTGTGTAAACCTATACCCCTTCCGTGAAGCAGTTGCGAAAGAAGATTGTACGATTACTGATGCCATTGAAAACATTGATATTGGTGGCCCCTGCATGGTTCGCGCTGCAGCAAAAAATCATGCGTTTGTTACCATTGTGGTTGACCCTTTAGATTATAATATGGTGATTGATTCAATGAAAGATGGTTCTTTGGATGTGAACAAACGCCGTAGTCTTGCCGTCAAAGCTTATGCACATACAGCGGCTTATGATGGTGCTATTGCCAATCATTTTTCAGCACTTAACACCGATGGTAGCAAACGTGCATTTCCTGATATTTTTACACGCCAGTTTATTAAAACGGCTGATGAGCTTCGTTATGGTGAAAACCCACATCAAGCGGGTGCATTTTATGCTGATGTTGAAGACCCCGTAACTTCCCTTGCTGATTGTGAAGTATTGCAAGGCAAAGCGCTTTCTTACAACAATATCGCTGATGCTGATGCAGCTTTTGCCTGCGTACGTGATTTTTCTGAAAATGCAGCCGTGATTGTCAAACATGCCAACCCTTGTGGTGTAGCAGTGGGTGGTAAACAAGCCGAAGTGTATGAGCGTGCTAGAGCAGCCGACAGTACATCTGCCTTTGGTGGTATCGCAGCATTCAATCAACCTTTGGACAATGAAACGGCATCACTCATTGCTCAAACCTTTATGGAGGTCGTGATTGCACCAGGTTTCTCTGATGAAGCTTTGAAAACATTAAGCACCAAGAAAAACCTACGCGTATTACTCGCGCCATCGGTTGCTCCTGTGCAGGGTGGACTAGACTTCAAACGCGTCAGTGGCGGCTTATTAGTTCAAGAGCGCGATGACCATATTTTAACACGAGAGATGTGCAAAGTGGTCAGCAAACGCCAGCCTACTGAAAAAGAATGGCAAGATATGATGTTTGCCTGGTCTGTTGCCAAACATGTAAAATCCAATGCCATTGTATTTGCCAAAGGTGGTGTAACCTTGGGTGTGGGTGCAGGTCAAATGAACCGCGTCAACTCAACCCGTATTGCAGTTCAACATGGCGGCGAAGCCATTAAAGACTCTGCCGTTGCATCAGATGCATTCTTCCCGTTCCGTGATGGTGTTGATGCTTTGGCTGAAGCAGGGGCAACTGCTGTGATTCAACCTGGTGGTTCAATTCGTGATGAAGAGGTTGTTCAAGCTGCTGATGAGCATGGTTTAACCATGGTTTACACAGGCATTCGCCACTTTAGGCATTAAGCTAGGTCGCATTATTTATCATATCCAAACAACAAGCACTGGTTTCAATCTACCTTCTTGGGTCAACGATTGGGTCAGTGCTTGTGTGCGTATTCATGGTGATTTCTCAAGCCTTGAATCGCGTATGGACTTTGTCATCCAGCTATGTAAACAGAATGTGGACAAACAAACAGGTGGTCCTTTTGCTGCCGCTATTTTTAATATGCAAAACCAACAATTATTGGCTGTGGGTGTAAACATCGTTGTACCCAGCCATAACTGTACCAATCATGCTGAAATGACAGCTATCATACTTGCTCAACAAGCTTTAAAAACATATGACTTAAAAGAACATGGTCATTTTGAATTGCTTACCAGTTGTGAACCCTGTGCTATGTGTTTCGGCGCTATGCCATGGTCAGGCATTCAACATCTGGCTTACGCTGCCACCTCAGCAGATGCAGAAGCCATTGGTTTTGATGAAGGTGCTAAACACCCCGATTGGACAAATGAACTGGAGCAACGGGGCATCACTGTTAGCCAAGAAATTTTACAAAATAAAGCCGCAGCCGTATTACAACAGTATGCCAAACAGTCGGGCATCATTTATAACGCTTAAAATGCACTAAAGTCTCACCCTTATACTGCGATAGGTACTCTTGCAGAAGTCCGTTGATTGGGCTTCAAGTTTTAAGCAAGGAGTATATTGTGGCCATTCCCGTTTCACCATCCAGTGGTTTTATCACACGCTTGCTGCAACAAACATCGCAGCACAGCACCACTGCGTCCCATGCAACTGGCAACCGCAATATACCCAAAGCTGATACAACATTTATTTCAGCAGAAGCTAGGCATGCGCACAAGAATGATACTCAGCAACTAGAAAACAAACTCATTGAACTATACAATAAAAAAGGACAAGAGCAGCATTAATACCCCCCTCTTAAACGCTCTTAGTGTTTATCCCATCCACCTGCAAAGACAATATCCATCAATGGTTTACGCTTGCGCTTAGCCTGCTCAATTTTTTGGAAGTCTTCATCAAGCTGAGCCAAATCACCATGATAACCCAAGGCTATCGCCGCCATAGGTTTAAAGTCTTGAGGAACGGCGAAACTTTTGCGCACAGCTTCTACATCAAAGCCACCCATTTGATGACTCATCAACCCCAAGGCTGCTGCTTGTAAACATAATGACACACTGGCGGCACCTGCATCATATTCAGCCCAAGCATTGGTTTTATCATTATGCTGAAAAACCTTATGTGTACATACCATCAACAATACTGGGGCAAACTGTGCCCACTCCTGATTCTTCGGTGCCAAACAAGCCAATAATGATTTCCACGCTTCTGGCTCGTATGTTTTGTGACATACAATAAAACGCCAAGGTTCAGCACCGAAACATGAAGGAGCCCAGCGAGCTGCTTCCAAACATTCATTTAAGTCTTGTGGTGATACATCCTTACTCGCATCAAATGCCCGTGTACTCCAACGTTTTTTAAATAAATCATGCGTTATAAATTCCGAGTTTTCTTGCTCTTGGCTCACGCTACACCTCTCTCTTTATATCTTCGTGTCTTAGGCTTAATCCACATATGGGCCATGCTGGTGAATGGGTTCACCGTGCGGCTTGCCAAAACAAACCAATACACGGCTGCTTTGTTTACCCAACAACGACAATGTTGTACCTACTTCAAAGAATACAGCTTCGGCTGTGGTTACGCGCTCTTGATTAAGTGTTATTTCACCTTCAAGCACATACACAAAACCACGCATATGTCGCTCAATATGCCGCTGGTACACACTGCCCTGCTTTAAACTTATATCTAAATATAATACTGATGTTTGCAATTTCGTGGGTGAACCTTCACCCACAACTGTTCGCACTCTAACCCCATCATTGCTATCACTTGGCACATCTTCTGCATCCACCTGTTGATAGCTGGGCTGCATTTGTTTCAATCGTTTAGGTAAGTTAATCCAAAGTTGTATGCCTTGCGCTCTTCCTTGGGGCATTTCTGAGTGAACCAAACCTTTGCCTGCCGTGAACCGTTGCAAACCACCTGCATGCACAATGGATTTATTTCCCAAATTATCTGCATGTTGCATACCACCATCCAACATATAGGTAATAGCTTCAAAACCACGGTGTGGATGATCGGGAAAACCGCCACCTTCAATATCAAAGTGATCCATAAGTACAAAGGGATCGAAGTTCATCAACCCTTGCACAGGCATTAAACGCTGCACCACAACACCATCACCCTCAGGTACCGTTAAAGCTTTCATTTTCTTCATAACAACCTCCTAACAGAAGATTTCTGGCACACCTTTAGGCACAATCCGTGTTGGATTAATACTTTCATGGCTGTAATAATAATGACGTTTGATATGGTCAATATGAATAGTATCCGCAATATGTGGTTGGTTATATAAGTCACATAAATACCTATATAAATGGTTATAATCGGCAACTTGGCGTTGATTACACTTAAAGTGACCAAAATACACAGCATCAAAACGAATCAAGGTAGTAAACAATCGCCAATCTGCTTCTGTAATCACATCACCCATCAAGTAACGACTTGAAGCAAGTCTGGTTTCCAATAAATCCAGTGTCTTAAATAAAGCATCAAATGCTTCGTCATACGCTGATTGACTGGTTGCAAAACCAACTTTATACACCCCATTATTCACATGTTCATAAACAATGGCATTGATATGGTCAATTTCAGGGCGCAAGTTTTCAGGATAATAGTCATCCGTATTGCCCGTTATATCGTTAAACGCCGTATTAAACATACGAATAATTTCCGATGATTCATTGGATACAATGGTTTGTTTCTTTTTATCCCATAAAATAGGAACCACCACCCGCCCTGTGTAGTCGGCTTGAGCATGCGTATACAACTGATGAGCATAGTGATAGCCATAAAGTGGTTCAGCCTTAGGTTTAAACTCCCAACCTTTATCCAGCATATCTGGTGACACGACTGTTACATCAATAATATCCGTCAAACCTTTAAGTTGACGGAAAATCAGTGTGCGGTGCGCCCAAGGGCAAGCCAATGATACATATAGGTGATAACGCCCTGCTTCTGCGGGAAAGTCAGTATCACCGATATGCCGTCTAAAAACAGAATCTTGGCGCACAAATTGACCACCATTTTCTTTGGTGTCATACCATTGGTCAACCCATTTACCTTCAACCAATAATCCCATAATACACCACCTCTGTTATATGATTACTGTTTGATACCTTCAATAGAAAAATACAAATCAACATTTTGTGATGCAGGACCCAAATCCATCAAAAAGCCATAATCTTTCATTTTTATGCTTGTCCAAGCTTCAAAACCACGGCGATAGCCACCCCATGGGTCTTTACCCGCCCCAATATGTTTACCTTTAAGCACAATGTCTTTGGTAACACCATGCAAAGTAAATTTTCCTTTAATTTCAATATCTTTACCATGCTCTGTAAATGATGTACTGACAAACTTAGCCTCTGGATAGCGATTCACCATCAAGAAATCCTTACTTCTGATATGTTTATCACGCAAGGCATGATTGCTATCCACACTTGCCGTATCAATCACCACTTCAACCTTAGAAGCACTTGGATTTTTCTCATCGTAAGTAAACGTGCCATCAAACGTATTAAAACGACCAAGCAGCCAGCTATATCCCAAATGACTGACTTTAAACTGGATAAATGCATGCGCACCTTTATCATCAATATCATAAGTTGCTGCTTGTGCCGTTGTGATTACCCCTAGTGCGAGTAACCCTGTCAATATCATCGTCTTTAGTTTCATTTTATTCTCCTTGTTTGGTCGCTAGTTATGATAGTTTTAAATGTGAACCATCACAAAATGGTGCTTGTTTGGTATGTTTACATTGGCAAAGGTTAAAAATACCATCTTGTTCGGGTGTAAATGCCATAGGTGTAAAGCTTGTACCCTTATGCGACCCATCACAAAAAGGTTGGCTTTTAGAACGCCCGCAGGTGCAATAGTGATATTCTTGTCCTTTTTTTAAGCTCACGCGTGCAGGGTTATGTGCTGCAACAACCACTTCATCTTTTTTTGCTTCACTCATGCTCTTCTCCTTTTTAAAGTTATTCTACTGCAAACAACTTATTCTGAACTCGAAATACCTAACATACGCAACAATGTTCTATCTTTATCTAAAAAGTGATGTTTTAAAGCTGCCGCCGTATGTAAAGCAACAAAGCCCATAAACGCCCATGCTAAAACCCAATGTGCTTTACCCAAAAACACTGCACTTGCTTGTTCTATATTCCACAAAGCTGGAACCTCAAACCAAGTAAATACTGCAATACCACGTCCATCTGCAGTGACCATCAAATAGCCACTTAACATCAAAACAAACATGAAAATATAGTGCAACCTATGCACCAACAAACCCATAACCTTTTCAAAAGACTGCCCATAAATTTCTGGAACTGGGTTGCTCAAACGCCATAACAATCGAACAATGAAGAGCAACATCAACATAACCCCCACGCTTATATGCAAAGCAGGTGCAGCTTTATACCACGCATCAACATATGTCAGCTCTACCATATAAAGACCAAGTCCAAACATGGCGAATACCAATAGCGCCATCAGCCAATGAAGTATAATCGTAACCCAACCATACGCAGTTTCAGTGTTTCTAAGCTGCATTGTTACTCCTAACACACCTTGCATCATATTGTAAATTAGAATTATTCACCCTATCATGATAGTAAAAAAGCATATATAGTTCATCATTATGATTGATATTTTCAATATATTGGGCTCAATATGACCTTAGAGCAGTTAAAGTACCTTGATGCTATCGTAAAACATAGGAGTTTTCGTGCTGCTGCGGAGGCGGTATTTCGCAGTCAGTCATCATTAAGCATAAGCATCCAAAAACTTGAACAAGAATTAAACATCAAACTCTTTGAACGCAGTGGTTATCGCCCAACATTAACCCATGCAGGCAAAGCCATTTACCAAAAAGTAAAAAAAACACTCAATCATAGCCGTGAAATACATGATTTAGCTCGTCACCTTTCCCAAGGGCATGAGGCAGAGCTTCGTTTAGCTATCAGTGGCATTATTCCCATTGAACCTATCATTACCACCTTAAACCATATCAATCATAAGCATCCTGAAACACGTATTACTTTATTACTGGAAAACTTAAACGGTATTATGGAACGTGTTTATGATGATGATGCAGATATTGCGATTACCGACGCTTTTGAGCCCAATGTACAATATGAAGGGATTCATTTAACGGAAATTCCTTTTGTTACTGTTATACCAAGCACATCCAAGTGGGCACAATGCACAAAAAACATGAGCGAAGAAGCTTTAGAAAATGAAACCATGATTATTGTGCGTGATACCAGTCATCACTCCACTCGCATGAGTAAGGGTGTGCTGGAGGGTACACCACAGTGGGTTGTTAATGATTTTGAAACCAAACGGCGTATTCTTTGCTCAGGTAAGGGTTGGGGAAGAATGCCGCTACATCTCGTCCAAGAAGACATTGCTCAAGGTAGGTTATCTGCACTTCAATTTGACGCTGCTCAAACCTTCAGCGTACCTATACACCTAGTCAGGAAAAACAATAAGTTTGTGGGTCCTGTAGAACAAATGTTATGGTCAACCCTTCAGGACATTGGTTGGAAAGCTCCACCTGCCACAATCTAAAACTCTTTCATCAATAATAATAAAACTCAAAACTAGCCGTAATACCATATATGGATACACCACTAATACTGGTCGTACTTTGGTCACTATTTTTACGGTATTGCATCAACTCTGTATTAAACACAAAGGATTCATTGGGTATATGATAAGCAAAACCTAGCCCATAGCTGGGTGAAGTGTCGGCATAGGTTAACCCAGCAATATCCATAGATATGGTACTGACCCCCAATAAAGCATATATATTAAGGTGACGCGTCACTTCCATACTGGGTTTAAGCAGATACGATGTATAATTATTTATACTACCGCTAAATGTTGAAAGTTGCCCACCAAAACCCAAGCGAACTTCTGCACCAAGGTTTGGGCTAATCCAATTTAAAGTGCTGCCTGCTGTAAAATGAAAAGCTGGTGTTGTCGCTTTACTTCCTGCCAAATCAGCTTGTAGCCCTGATGCGCCCAGTGCAAAATAAGGATCAATATTCATTTGGCTTGCCCAAGCTGGTGATGCACCCCCCATCATCCATAACATCATAAACCACTTATACTTTTTCATCTTCTAACCCCTATCTCTCATCTTGCAGACCATGGATAAACTGTATCAAATACTTTGTAAAACTTGCCTTTGGCATACACTCAATCACTTCTTGGCATTGTTTGCTTACCCACCAACCTGAGGCAAGATTATTGCCCATATTCGACACATCATTAGCAACAATGGCATCCACACCTTTACGCTGTAATTTTTCTTGCGCAAACTCCACATGATTTTCACTTTCTGCGGCAAATGCAACCACTTGCCGTGGACGTTGCTTCATCTTAGCCACTGCTGCAACAATATCAGGGTTCTCAATCAATTCGACTTGCATATGACCACTGCCCTGACGTTTTAATTTATGCTGCAAAGGTTTTGCAAAACGAAAATCACTCACGGCTGCAGTCGCCACAAATACATCCACACCTTTTGCCGCAGCCACACAAGCATCCAACATCTCTGTTGCACTTTCCACATCCACCCGCTGCACATCATGCCGTGTTTTTGGTGTACCTGGACCTGCAACCAAACACACACTTGCGCCTTGCATAGCTGCCGCATCAGCCAGCATTGCCCCCAAGGTTCCCGTGGCACGGTTGCTCATGGTACGTACCGCATCCCAAGCTTCAACCGTAGGACCTGCATTGATAACCCAGCGCTGCCCTTTTAATTCCTGATTGCTTAATAATGGCAAAAGACTTTGCATGATTAATTCAGGTTCTGCCAAACGACCAGCACCTTGTTCGCCACATGCCAATTCACCAGAAGTAGGTTCGACAACTGTATAACCGCTTTCTTTTAAAGCTTTCACATTCCGTTGCGTCGCATCAGCCGACCACATAGAAACATTCATTGCAGGTGCTAACAACACAGGTTTTTCATTTGCCAGCATGAGCGTGGTTAACAAGTCATCGGCAATACCGTGTGTTACTTTTGCTAAAAGGTTGCTGGTCACAGGTACTAGCACCACAGCATCAGCCCAGCGTACCAATTGAATATGCCCCATGCCATGTTGTTCGGTTAAATCAAATAAGCTGGTGTGCACTTTATTGCCCGACAAGGCTTCAAAGGTAAGCGGTGTGACAA
>JALUWH010000055.1 GCA_027019685.1 Ghiorsea sp.
AAGAAGCGAAGCACAAAGCTCTTCGCCGTGGCCATCGCAGCCACCTGCACAAACCAAGCAAGGTGAAACAGTTAAAAACAAATCATCTAAGCGAAAGTCTGAAGATAGAAAACCTTCCAGACGAAAAACACAAGAACAGCAAAGCAGTGAACCGCATCGTGGTAAACGTCGTGACAGACAGGAAAAGCAAACGCCTGCTGCATTCGCTTGGGGTGAAGCTCCAGCAGTGCGTAAACGTAAATTTCGTGATGATAGTCGTGAGCGTAAAGTAAGCCATAAAACATGGGTAGGCACAGTATCGGCGCACCCTGATGGTTTCGGTTTTGTAAACGTTGAAGGACGTGATGAAGACGTATTTTTGTCCGTCGATGAAATGCGTGATGTGATGCATGGTGATAAGGTAGAAGTTCGCACCATTATGCGGCGTGGGCGTGAAGCGGGCGTGTTGGTTCGCATTGTGGAAGAAGCAGCTAGCGAAATTACGGCAGAGTTTAAAATTGAACATGATATGGGTTTTGCTTATCCGCGAAGTAAACGTATGCAGCAATCCATTGTGATTAAACGCGATGATACCAAAGGTGCACATCATGGTGATTGGGTGCGTGTAGAAATTCAGCGTGGCACCAACCCTTTAAGGGGTAAAATTATTGAAGTGCTGGGTGATGATTTAACACCGAAGAAATTGGTGGATTTGATTGTTGCAGAACAAGCCTTGTCGGAAACATTTCCTGCTGAAGTATTGGCAGAATCGGATGCGATTCCAGAGCGTATTCGCGTGAAAGATAAAAAAGACCGTTTGGATTTGACGCATTTGCCGTTTGTGACCATTGATGGTGCAGATGCGCGAGATTTTGATGATGCGATTTGTGTAACCCCGCGTGGTGATGGTTTTGAGGCATGGGTAGCCATTGCTGATGTGGCGCATTATGTGAAAGAAGGCTCTGCACTGGATGTTGAAGCTTTGGCACGAGGCAATTCATTTTATTTTCCAGACCGTGTGATTCCTATGCTGCCTGAGAAGCTGTCTAACGGTTTGTGTTCACTTAATCCGCATGTGGATAGGTTAGCAATGGCTGTGCGTATGCGTTTTGACGCAGGTGGAAAACGCCGTTCGGCACGGGTGTATAATGTTGTGTTTCATTCCCAAGCACGTTTGACCTATGAACAAGCTGCTGAATACCTTGAAGGTGGCAACAGCAAAGTCATCAAAGCAGCAAATGTACGTGAGATGTTGGATGCAGCTTTGGGTTTGTATCATATGTTAGAGAAAAATCGGGCAAGACGTGGTGCTTTAGAGCTAGATTTACCTGAAGTTCGTGCTGTGCTTAAAGATGATAAGGTTGAAGACATTGCTGGGACAGAGCGCAATGTGGCGCATAAGCTGATTGAAGAAATGATGTTGGCTGCAAACACAGCAGTTTCTGAGTTTTTGGAAGCCAAACATGTGGAGCAATTGTTTAGGATTCACCCTGCACCAGAGCGGGAAGCCATTGAAAAACTCAATGCATTTTTGGGTGCGTTTGGCATGAAAATAAGGCACCTTGATGGACAAGATGTGCGTCCTAAAGATGTGCAGCAAGCATTACATGCTGCTGAAGGCAAACCTTTTGCACCGATTTTGCACAAGTTGGTATTGCGCTCTATGCAGCAAGCCAAATATACCACTGAAAATGCAGGGCACTTTGGTTTGGCGTATGATTGTTACGGACATTTTACCAGCCCAATTCGTCGTTATGCCGATTTGACAACACATCGTAGGCTTAAAGCTGTGTTGGCAGGCGAGAAACCCAAGCGCATTGATTTGGAAGCCGTGGGTAGCCATGTATCCATCCAAGAGCGTAAACAACAACGTGCAGAGTGGGATACCCAAGCTATGTTGGCTGCTTTGTATCACAAAAAAGATGTGGGTAAGGTGATGGGGGCAACGGTGTCTGGCGTAAGTAAGCGCCGTATTTTCCTTTCCTTACAAGATACTTTTGCTGAGGCATCATTAAATGTGGATGATTTGGGTAAAATGTTGAGTTTGGATGAAGTTCATCATCGATTGGCGAGTAAAGATGGTACATTTAGCTTGGGTTTGGGCGATCAAATTCAAGTTGAAATTTTATCCACAGACCCTGTGCGTGGGCAAATCAATGTGGTGATGGTGCCTGAATCGAAAGTGGACGTTTGATGACGTGACAATGACGGATGGATATGGCTATATTTCGTGCTTAGGTAGTGTGATTCTGGAGGCAATATGTTTCACGGTGTAATGACAGCGTTGGTGACCCCATTTAAAGATGGTAAAGTGGATGAAGAAGCCTTTCGTGCTCATTTGGAGCGTCAGATTGAAGGTGGCGTTGATGGTGTTGTGCCTGCAGGATCTACAGGTGAAGCAGCGACTTTAAGTGTAGCTGAACATAAAGAAGTGATTCGTATTGCTGTGGAGCAAGTGAATGGTCGTGTACCAGTCATTGCAGGTACGGGAAGCAATAACACTGCGGAATCCATTGAGCTAACCAAAGCTGCAAAAAGCCTTGGCGCCGATGCCTCGCTTTTGATTTCCCCTTATTACGTTAAACCTACCCAAGAAGGTATATACCAGCATTATAAAGCCATTGCCGATGCCGTGCACATTCCACAAATTTTGTACAATGTACCAGGGCGGACAGCTTCAAACATGGAGCCTGAAACTGTGGCGCGTTTGTCGCACATTACCAATATCGTAGCCATCAAAGATGCGACTGCAGATATGGCGCAACTTACCCGCACCATGATGGCATGTGATGGGCGTATTTTGTTCTATTCGGGTGATGATGCCAGCGTATTACCCTTTATGACATTAGGTGGGTCAGGTGTGATTTCTGTAGTATCGAATATTGCACCCAAAACTATGAAAGCCATGGTTGATGCCGTGGTCACTAAAGATTTTGAGACTGCCAAAGCTATGCATTTTGCATTGCAATATTTAACTGATGCCATGTTTGTTGAAAGCAATCCGATTCCTGTGAAAAAAGCATGTGAATTACTGGGTTGGATGTCTGGTGAACTTCGTTTGCCATTAACCGAGCAATCTGCTGAAAATACAGCAGCACTTCAACAAGTGATGCAAAACTTTCAATCTGATGTTGAAACATTAAGAGGCTAAAGAACTTAGCCTCTTTGGTTTAGTGTGTTTAGTCTGTTAACACTTTTGTGAGACTAAAAGCACCACGTACTTGACCCAGTTTATAACCTATTGCTTGATCATTAGGGTAGTGTTTTAGAAGTGCAGCGCGGACTTCAGGTTTGATATTTGTACCATGGCAAGTTAAGCAAACACCTTGTACACCCTGTGCTTTCATCAAACGAAACTTTCCATCTTTCATGCTTGTCGCCATCAGTTTACCTGCAGGTTTTCCTGCTGCTTGCTGGGCATCAAAGTCTTTTAATACTTTTTCTTCCCACATATCTGGTTTGGCAGAAGTAGAGCGTGCTTTTAGGCTCACTCTTTTGACATTCCAACCTGTTTCTTGGCTAAGTTGCTTGGCGATAGCAGG
>JALUWH010000056.1 GCA_027019685.1 Ghiorsea sp.
AGCATCAACATAGGATTCTTTGGCAAGCTCAACACCAATATTATGACGGGCTTGATATACGTTTACACCTTCAAGTGTGGAGTCTGGGCGGGCAAAATAAACATATTCAAACACACAAAATTTTATTGCAGGCTTTTCAAAAGGAAAATATGAACGCAATGTGCCATCAGGGTCAACCACCACCAATTCACCAGCTTCAACATCACGCACAAACTCAGCACCTACCAAGTCAAAAGCACAGGTTTCACTTGCCATCACCCAAGAGCCATCCAGTTTACCAAGTACCAGCGGACGAATACCGTTGGGGTCGCGCACACCAAACAAACGGGTTTCTGTCATCAATAATACGGAAAATCCACCTTCGAGTTGTCTTGCAGCATCGGTAAGACGTTCGCGGGTGCTATTACCGCCGCTTTTCGCCAATAAGTGAATAATCACCTCGGTATCTGAGGTTGATTGAAAGATAGAACCATCTTTTTCAAGGTCTTTGCGCAAAGCTTCAGCATTAATAATGTTACCGTTGTGACACATGGCAATGCCACCGTGTGCATATTGGTACATAAACGGCTGGCAGTTGCGTAGCCCCAAATCACCCGCTGTAGAATAACGCACATGACCAATAGCAATGCGCCCGTCTAACTTATCAATATCTTCTTTTTGGTAAACATCAGACACCAAACCCATACCACGGTGATTATTAAAGTTAGTGCCATCTGTGGAAATGATACCCGTGGACTCTTGACCACGGTGTTGCAGGGCATAAAGCCCTAGGTAAGTTAGGTTGGCTGCTTCTGGGTGGTCTAATACACCAAATACACCGCATTCATCGCGGAAATGATCATCATCGAAGTGGGTTTCGTTTAAGCTATTGTTGCTCATGGTTTATTGTCCTTAATGGTGTCTAATAAAAGCGATTTCATGGCTTCTTGGTCTTGGTCTGAAATATGGTCCTTGGCTGTTTCTACAGCATTTTGTACAACTTGTTTTACTGATGGAAGCTGCGCTTTAGCTGCACCTTCTTGGGTAGATAGGGGGTAATCTTTAGGTATAGTTTTACCAATGAGGTCGCTGAGTTGTAGGGCGTATGGGGTGAGTAGGCTTTTTTGCATCCAAGTTTGGTCGGGTTTGGCATAAGATGTGTAAGCCAGAAAGGCAACACCAATAAGAAATACACCTCGTGCAGCACCAAAAAACACGCCCAAAGTACGGTCTGTTGCTGTTAAGTCAGCCATATCCACCAATTTGCGAATTAAAGCACTGATGATACCCACAACAATCATGATAAAGACAAAAATAAGCACAAAACCTGCGACATTGGCAATGGTATTGTTTTCAATCCAGTCGTGAAGCAAGGCACCGACATCTGCTGACATACGTCCAGCAATAAAAAAGGCTAAAATTAAGCCAATGAGTGAAATGATTTCGCGTACAAAACCACGCCAAATCGATAACACCATGGATAAACCCACGATGGTTATGAGGATGTAATCAAAGTAATTCACATCAGCCTCGTTATTATTGAAGGTCTAAACGTTTGAATTCATGGCTAAAATGCAAGCTGCACAGCATGACTTAAATGTTTGGCTGGCATATGTTGCCAAGCGCGACCTTCTTTGGATGGGCGTAGGATAGCAGCGATATTGGCTTCCTGCACCCTTGTTTGGTTACCCTGTGGTAAAAGCAGTTGTGAGAAGCCGAGGTTGGCAGCTTCTTTGGCTCTGGCTTCAGGCGCACCCACCGCACGAATTTCACCCGTTAAACCAATTTCACCAAACACCACCAAATCTGAAGGCAATGGCTTTTCTTGAAATGCCGATAAAATAGCCAGCACCACGCCTAAATCCGATGCAGGTTCGGATAACTTTACACCACCCACTACATTCACATAAATATCTTGCGTACCTAAAGGAATACCTACCCTACGTTCCAATACTGCGGTGAGCATGGCGACACGGTTGGCATCCACACCCACGGTTGAGCGTTTGGGTGTGGCATACACGGTTGGTGCAACCAAAGCTTGGATTTCCACCAAAATGGGTCGTGTTCCTTCCATACACGCCACCACCACTGAACCTGGCACATCCACAGCGCGCTCGGCTAAAAACAGGCGCGAAGCATCACGAATCCCCGTCAAACCTTTATCGCTCATTTCAAACACACCAATTTCACCCGCAGGGCCAAAACGGTTTTTCACAGCCCTTAAAACACGGTGGTTATGCCCCCTATCGCCTTCAAAATACAACACAGCATCTACCATGTGTTCCAACACGCGAGGGCCAGCAATGCTACCATCTTTGGTGACATGCCCGACCAAAATAAGTGCATGCCCCAGTTGTTTGGCACTTGCAATTAAAGCCGCCGCACAATCACGCACTTGAGATACAGTGCCCGGTGCAGATGATAGTTGGCTGGTCACGGTGGTTTGAATGGAATCAATAATAACGGTGTGTGGTTTATACTTGGCAATAGTAGAAAGCATGGCTTCCAAGTCGCATGATGTGGTCAGTTGCAGGTTGTCATGCAGAGCATCAATACGCTCGCCCCTTAAATGCACTTGGCGAGCAGATTCTTCGCCTGTGATATACAAAACTGTGCCATGATGTTCGGCTAATTTTGCACTGGCTTGCAAGAGTAATGTGGATTTACCAATGCCAGGGTCACCACCAATCAACACGGCTGAACCACGCACCAAACCACCACCAAGAACCCTATCCAACTCTTCAATATGGGTAACACGGCGTGGTGCATCTTTACTATTGATTTCAGTGATGGGTTCAGGGGCTAATGCATTACCAATCGATGTTTGTTTTTGGTTGCGAAAGCCTGTGACTTCTACGGCTTGTTCAGAAATACAGTTCCATTCGTGGCAATCTGGGCATTGCCCTTGCCATTTGCGTTGTTCAGAGCCACAAGAGCCACAAATATATAAAGATTTGGCTGCCATCTTATCTTACTTTGTCACTCCCGCGAAGGCGGGAGTCCATGGATACCCCATCAAGTTGGGTATGACGGTGTTTTTTGGATATTTTTTTATGGTATAAATGTTCATGATGTAAACGCCAGCATAAATTCTTGTACACCATCAGGCTCACAAACCAAAAGCACCGTACAACCTGCAGCCATGGCTTTTTCAGCAGCTTCAGGAATAGGCATACCACAACCTTTCATACATAAATCATCACTCCACACATCCCCTTCAAAACCCATTTTGTCACGAAGAATATCTTGCAGCCAATATTTGGAGAATGTTGCGACATCTTGGTTGATTTCAGGGTATGCCACATGCGCTGTCATGATATGTTTTAAGTCTTTGGCAAAGAGTTTTGGGAAAGCATCCGCCTCTTGTAAAATCGTACCCAAATCAGCATGAACTTCAGGCATAGCCAAATGCGAATCTGCATCCGCCCTGCCATGCCCTGGGAAATGTTTGCCAATGGCATCTATGCCTGAATCGTGCAAGCCAAACATGCATGCCGCC
>JALUWH010000057.1 GCA_027019685.1 Ghiorsea sp.
TGTTAAGATGTTATTGGTGTTGGCTTTGATGAACGCAGGAGAATAGTGATGGATGAAGAACTCTTAGGTGAATTTTTAACCGAAAGCAATGAAAGCCTAGAGTCCATTGAGCAACAGCTTATGGACTTGGAAGCTTCCCCAGAAGATTCAGAGCTTTTGGATTCAATTTTTCGTGCGATTCATACGGTAAAAGGAAGCTGTGGTTTCTTGAATCTAACTCGCTTAGAGAAGGTCGCCCATGCAGGGGAAAATTTATTAAGCCGTATTCGAGAGCTTAAATATCATGTGGATGAAGATATTGTATCCTTGCTTTTGGAATGCGCAGATGCCATTAAAGATGTACTTACGGGCTTGGAGGAAACAGGGCAAGAGCCAGTTTTGGATCATGATGATTTGATTGTTCGTTTACAAGCTTGTGAGAAAAAGGTGATGGGTTTAAATGAAGATGAGCAGGGTGAAGTATCTAGTGCGACAGAAAGTATTCAACCTGAGCAAGAGCAAGGTGATAAAGTAGAGCCTCTGACATGGTTAGAAGGTTTTGAAGATGCGGTGATTGCAGCCATGGTTGCAAACAATCTAACGACAGCTTCAAGTTTGATTGAAGCTGGTTTCGCAACTTTGCGTAATCTTGAGCCTTTAACCCCTGCAGATGCTTTGAAAATTTTGGGTATAGCTAGGGCACGCGTGGAATCTGGTGATGATGTTGAAGCGAGCATTTCTGTAAACATTGAAAGTGAAATCAAAGCCAAGCCAAGTAAAGCGCCAAAGTTGGATGCTAAAGTAAGTGATGATACGGCACAAAGCGATAGCAAAAAGACTGTAGAAGATGTGGCAACACCTCCTGCAGCACAAAACAAAACAATAGAAAATAAAGCTGTGCAAACAGCAACACAAGAAAATGGTGTAAACCAAGCTAAACAGAAGCGCCCTGCGAGTAATGAAAGCATTCGTGTGGATATTGGATTGCTTGATGAGCTGATGAATCAAGTGGGTGAGTTGGTGCTCACGCGTAATAGTCTAGTGCAGATGATTCAAGCATCTGGGTCTATGGAGTTTGTACGCATTGGTCGGGATGTCGATCAAATTACTGAGCAGTTACAAGAGCAACTATTGCGTACACGAATGCAGCCGATTCAAACGATTTGGAGCAGTGTGCCACGTATTGTTCGAGATATCGGTAAGCAGTTGGATAAGAAAATCAAAGTGGTCATGGAAGGCGAAGATACAGAGTTGGATAGAACGATTCTAAATGCACTTAAAGACCCGCTTACACATATTATCCGTAATAGCTGCGATCATGGCATTGAATCACCCAATGTTAGGTTAGCGGCAGATAAAAATGCAACAGGTACACTTAAGCTTTCAGCGGTACAAGAATCAGGGTTTATTGTTATTACAGTTCATGATGATGGTGGCGGCATTGATGCCCAGCGTATCAAGGACAAAGCTATGCATATGGGTGTCATCAATGCAGAGCAAGCTGCCAATATGACGGATAAGGCTGCTTTACAACTTATTTTTAATGCAGGGCTTTCTACAGCAGAAAAAGTCACTAATTTTTCAGGGCGTGGTGTGGGCATGGATGTGGTACGCACTGAAATTGAGCGGGTTGGTGGAAGCGTAGATATTGATAGTGAGATAGGAAAAGGCACTACGCTTCGCATTCGTATTCCGCTTACGTTGGCAATCATTTCAGCCATGATAGTGGTGTGTGAAGATAAACGTTTTGCCATTCCACAGATGAGCGTACAAGAGTTATTAAGCGCACCCCAAGGCTCTGATGACTGGCGGATGATTGCTGGGCAGGCTTTTTACCGTTTAAGAGGAAAGTTGTTGCCTGTATTACGCTTAAATGAAGGGCTAGGTTTATCCCAAGATAAACCTTTGGCTGGTTCCATTGTTGTGGCGGATATTGGTGATAGAACCTATGGCATTTTGGTAGATGAAATCCTTGGTGCTGAAGAAATCGTTGTTAAACCTTTGGGTATCCATTTTCAACATCTGAATTTCTATGGTGGATGCAGCATTTTGGGTGATGGTGCGGTGATTCCTATTTTTGATTGCAATGGTTTGGCATCCATGATTCAGCTTGAAAGTGCACCTGCTGAAACCATTGATTATATGGGTGAACATGATGATAGCCTTGCTGAAGAACGGCAGCATGCCTTGGTATTTACACAAGGTAAGCAACGCTTTGTGATTCCTATGACTTTAATTGAACGCTTGGAGTATTTTGAAGCATCACGCATTGAAAAAACAGCATCTGGTGAGGTGTTGCAATACCGTGGTGATGTGATTCGTGTGTTGCGCTGGGGTGAGATGTTAGGTGAAGCACCTAGCATATCTACGGGTGAAGATGAGTATTGTCTTATTTTATCTGATAATGGTAAACGTATGTGTTTGCAGGTTGACCAAGTGGTTGATATTTTAGAGGTAAGCTTTGAAATCAAACAAACATCGGATACTCCACTTTTATTGGGTACAACGGTAATTGAAGGTATTGCTACGGAAGTGGTTGATGTTTTTGAAGTGGTGCAAAGAGCCGACCCAAACTGGTTTGTTGCAGCACATGATCAAGCCAAAAAGTCGGTGTTGTTTGTTGAAGACTCACAGTTTTTCAGGCAAATGGTTACACCGATTATTGAATCTTTGGGGTTTGTGGTGCACACAGCAGCCGATGGAGCCCAAGCCTGTAAGCTTTTAGAAGATTACTCGCCAGACTTTATTTTAACCGATATTGAAATGCCAATTATGAATGGGTATGAGCTGGGTAAATGGGTAAAAACACAAGAACATTTATCTGGTATTCCAGTGATTGCTTTAACAGCGCAACAAAGCATTGATGAGCAACAGGCGAAAGCGTTGTTTGATGAAGTGCTTTCAAAAAAAGACAGCACACAGTTGGCAAAAGAACTAGAGCAGACTTTATCGGTATATGGTGTGCTTGAAGCACAAACAAAAGATCTACAGCCAGCGATTGCTGTGAGTTAAGGGGTAAATATGTCAAATGTATTGGTTCATGAAGCGTCATCTGCCACTGTGATAAAAGATAGCAAACCTATAGAGCTTTTGACTTGCCGGATTGCTGATCAATGGATTGGTTTTCGGGTGCAGCAAGTACGTGAAGTGGTAAAAGAACAAAAGCGCACCACCATGCCTATGGCACCCCATGCCGTGGCAGGTTTGATTAATCTACGTGGTCGGGTGATTACAGAGCTTGAAGTACGCCGTGTGGTTGGCGAACCTGATAGAGCAGAAGAAGAGCCTTTTCATGTGGCGATTATTGAGACCATGAGTGGTGAAGATTTTGGTTTGATTGTTGATGATGTTGGTGAAGTGATTGTGTTGGATGAAGACTTATTTGAGGCAACACCGAGTTCTTTAAATGAGGTATGGCGACAAGTCAGTGATGGCGTGTTAAAGCAAGAAGATAGGGTGTTGTTGCTGGTGAATGT
>JALUWH010000058.1 GCA_027019685.1 Ghiorsea sp.
GTGGTTCATGCAGATGGTACACAATCTAACTTTAAAGTGACCAAACTGCTTGGTTTTAAAGGTTTGGATCGTGTTGAAGTTGATTCGGCTATGGCTGGTGATTTGGTTGCGGTTGCAGGTATTGAGCATATCAATATTGGTGAAACGATTACTGATAAAGAAAACCCTAAAGCATTGCCTGTGATGACTGTAGATGCACCAACATTGAGCATGGAATTGCATGTGAATAAATCACCGCTTGCTGGTCAAGAAGGTAAGTTTATTACCACACGTCAAATTCGTGATCGTTTATATAAAGAAATTCGTACCAATGTTGCCATGCGTGTTGAAGAAACAGATTCTGCTGATATTTATAAGATTTCTGGTCGTGGTGAATTGCATATTGGTATTTTGTTGGAAAACATGCGCCGTGAAGGTTTTGAGATGGCAGTATCTCGTCCGACTGTGATTGTACGTGAAGAAAATGGTGTAAAACAAGAGCCATATGAGCACGTAACCATTGATGTTGAGCAAGAGTATCAAGGTACTGTGATTGAAAAAATGGGTCAACGTGGCGCAGAAATGACCAGTATGGAAACTGCTGATGATGGCATGACACGTATTGAGTTTATGTGCCCAACACGTGGTTTGATTGGTTATACTTCTGAGTTTTTAACTGATACACGTGGTACAGGTACTATGAACCATGTATTCCATTCATATGGTGACTTTGTAGGCGCGCTTCCTGGTCGTAAAAACGGCGTGTTGATTGCTAATGGTACAGGTGAAACAGTATCTTTCGGTCTTTGGAAAATCCAAGAGCGTGGTAAATTATTCTTGGGTGCTGGTGTGAAGATTTATGAAGGTATGATTATTGGTATTCATAGCCGTGACTCTGACTTGGTTGTAAATGCAAGTCGTGAGAAAAAACTGACCAATGTTCGTGCTTCAGGTACAGATGAAAAAGTGGACTTGGTTCCACCGTTGAACTTATCTCTTGAGCGTGCCATTGAATTTATTGCAGATGACGAATTGGTGGAAATTACACCAACAAATATTCGTTTACGTAAGCGTATATTGAATGAAAATGAACGCAAACGTGCAGGCTCTAAAAAGTCTTAAACTGTTTGTTTTAAGTCATATGTCTAAAGGCTGTAAGTGGAAACACTTACAGCCTTTTTTTGTGGTGCACATGATAAAATGAAATTCAAGCTTTCTATCTTGGATAGTCTCTTTATGCTTCGCTCATGACTTCTACTTCTGATTCAGGTAAACCCAACAAGACTTTAGATGAATTGCGGCAGGCAATTGATGCTGTGGATGATAAAGTATTGTCACTGATTTATGAGCGTGCTGCTTTAGCCTCGGAAGTTGGTGAACATAAGAAAAACCAACCTGCCAACACACCCTTTTATGTGCCAAGTCGGGAAGCGTCTATCATCCGCCGTCTTTTGGATAAAAATGGTGTTGATGCAGAGAGTAAGCATAACACCCGTATTCCAGATGAAGCTATCCATGGTATTTTCCGTGAAATCATTGGTGCTTGCCTCGCCTTAGAACATCCTATGACCATTGCGTACTTGGGTCCTGAAGGCACATTTACACATACCGCTGCGACTCGCCAATTTGGTTCATCGGTAAATTATATGCCTTGCGCCAACCTCGAGCTTGTGTTTGATGCAGTGGAGTCGGGCAGGGCGACTTATGGGCTTGTACCTGTAGAGAATGCTTTTGCAGGTGCTGTAACGCATACGCTTGATTTATTTGCTGATTTTGACAGGGAGACTTATATCTGTGCGGAAGTGCAGTTGTCTATCCATCATCATTTGTTCAGTCATGCTGAAAAACTCGAAGATATTAAGCTGGTGATTTCACACCCACAACCTTTGGCACAATGCCATGATTGGTTACAAGAGCATTTGCCGCAGGCAACTTTGATGGAATCATCATCCACAGTACATGCAGCGAAAATGATTGAAGATGCTCGCCAAGGTAGTGATGCAGGTTTAGATTGGAAACATGCCGCTGCTATTGGTCCATATTCGATTGTCGATTATACAGAGCTTCCGTTGTTGCAAAAAAACATTGAAGACCATCATGATAATGTGACCCGCTTTTTTGTTATTGGTCAGCATGATTCTCCACCTTCAGGTGAAGATAAAACAGCTTTGGTGATTTCGACCAAAGATGAACCTGGAGCATTGCACAAGCTGATTCAGTCTTTTGCTAGCCGAAATATTGGTTTAACCCGCATTGAATCTCGCCCATCACGTAAAAAAGCTTGGGAATATGTCTTTTTTATTGATGTGCTAGGACATAGGGATGATGCAAATGTCAAAGAGGCATTAGAGGAAATTCAAGCACAAGACGGCGTGATGTTGAAAGTCTTGGGCTCTTGCCCTGTTTCTCGGAAGCTTTAAATGGGCATAGATTGGTTGAAGCAGGCTGTTGCACAGTCTGAAAAACTGCACCCTTATATACCTGGTAAACCCATTGCTCAGATGTTGCGTGAGCTTGGTTTAAGTGAGCAAGAAGTGATAAATCAAGTGGCATCTACAGTGAAACTTGCATCCAATGAAAACCCTTATGGTGCGCCACCCAAAGCTTTAGAAGCCATCAAGCAAGCAGCATGTGAAGTACACCGTTATCCTGACGGCGATTGTTTTGAGCTTAAACAAGCTTTAGCGGAAAAACATGATATTGATCAAGAGAATCTGCTGCTTGGTAATGGCAGCAATGAAGTGTTGGAGCTTATTATTCGCACTTTTGCGGGTGCTGGTGATGAGGTTATTTATAGTCAGCGTGGTTTCATTGTTTATGCCTTAGCGACAACGGCTGCAGGGGCAAAAGGTGTTGCTGTATCTGAGCATGACGGGTTTGCACATGATTTGGATGCTATGCTTGCTGCTGTGAATGAACATACCAAGGTTGTATGTATTGCCAACCCAAACAATCCCACGGGTGCGTTGTTATCAACACAAGCTTTGCAGTCTTTTTTGGATAAGTTGCCTTCACATATTGTAGTGATACTGGATGAAGCTTATGTGGAATATGTTCAATTTGAGATTGAGGATAGTATTCATGCACTCAAACATGATGGTTTAATCATCAGCCGCACTTTTTCCAAAGCTTATGGTCTAGCTGGTTTAAGAGTGGGTTATGCTGTGGCGGATAAGGATTTGTTGGCTGTGGTGAACCATTTTCGAGAGCCGTTTAATGTGAATAGCATGGCGCAAGCTGCGGCATTGGCGGCTTTGGATGAGCATGATTGGGTGATGGATAAGGTCGCTTTATGTAAAGCAGAGCGAACCAGACTTGAATTAGCCTTGTCGGAATTAGGTTGTTTGGCTGCGCCAAGTTTTGCTAATTTTGTCTTGTTTCAACACCAAGATAGTTTGAGCTTGGTGAAGAAGCTTGAGCAAGAAGGTGTGATTGTACGTCCTCTAGCACCCTATGCTATG
>JALUWH010000059.1 GCA_027019685.1 Ghiorsea sp.
AGTTGAAACCGTAAACCAAGCTTCAGCCTTATGGGCACAGTCCAAATCAGATTTATCTGATGAAGATTATAATAACTTTTATAAACATGTTGCCCATGATTTTGAAGACCCATTGGCACATGTTCATCAACGCCTTGAAGGTAAATATGAATATACATTGTTATTTTACATTCCAAAACGTGCACCCTTCGATTTGTGGCAAGCTGAAGCCAAACATGGTGTAAAACTCTATGTAAAACGTGTGTTTATCATGGAAGCTACAGAAGATTTAATGCCACGTTATTTGCGCTTTGTGCGCGGTGTGATGGACTCATCAGATTTACCACTCAATGTATCACGCGAAATATTGCAGCATAGCCCAGCCATGACAGCCATGAAAAAAGGTGCGACCAAACGTGTATTGAGCTGGCTTAAAGATTTGGCAAGTAAAGAAGAAGACAAATATGCTGAGTTCTACAAAGAATTTGGCAACTGCTTGAAAGAAGGCGTGATTGAAGATGAGAAAAACAAAGAAACAATCGCATCATTGTTGCGCTTCTCTAGCACGGAAAGTGATGAACAAACTGTAACCCTTGCCCAATATATTGAACGAATGAAAGAAGGGCAGGATACTGTTTATTACATCACAGCAGAAAACCTAGCTTCTGCGAAAAATAGCCCACATTTGGAGATTTTCCGTAAAAAAGGTATCGAAGTCCTATTATTGGCCGACCGCATTGATGAATGGCTTGTTGGTCACTTGGATAAATTTGATGGCAAAGAACTGAAGTCTATTGCCAAAGGTGAGCTGGACTTATCAGGCATTGGCGAAAATGCTGAAGAAGACAAAAAAGAACATGAGGAAGCTGTTAAATCAGCAGAGCCTGCGGTGAAGAAGTTGAAAGAAGCTTTGGGTGATAAAGTCAAAGATGTGCGCACGACTGACCGTTTAACGGCTTCGCCTGCATGTTTGGTTGCCGATGACCTTGATATTTCAGGTAATATGGAACGTATCTTGAAGCAAGCTGGACAAGATGTGCCTGATGCCAAGCCGATTCTTGAAGTTAACCCAGAGCATGACTTGGTCAAACGTTTAGCAAAAATGCGCTCGAAAGATAAAATCGCTGATTTTTCAGATGTTTTGTTTGACCAAGCAGTACTTGCTGAAGGTGCATTGCCTGAAGACCCTGCGGGGTTCGTACGTAAAATTAATGCATTGCTTGTTTCATAGTTGATATAGGTGTCTGCACTTTCATTTAAAATTATCGCTAAAGATGAGCAAGGTTTTGCTCGTCGCGGTGAGGTGACCCTGCCGCATGGTAAAGTGCAGACACCTGTTTTTATGCCTGTAGGTACACAAGCCACGGTTAAAAGCTTAACTCCTGCTGACTTAACTGATGATATTGGTGCTGAGATTATTCTTGGCAACACCTACCACCTCATGCTACGCCCTGGTGCTGATATTGTGGAAAAAATGGGTGGCTTACATAAGTTTATGGCTTGGGATAGACCGATTTTAACAGACTCTGGTGGATTTCAAGTTTGGTCATTGGGTGATTTGCGTAAGATCGAACCAGAAGGTGTTAGGTTTCAATCACATATTGATGGTTCTCGGTGGTTTCTTGGACCCAAAGAAAGCATGGAAATCCAACGTAAACTGGGCAGTGATATTGTCATGGCATTTGATGAATGCACGCCATATCCAGCCACTTATGATGAAGCACGTGAATCCATGGAAATGTCCATGCGTTGGGCAAAAGATTGCCGTGAACATTTGCCTGTAAACGACACTCAAGCCTTATTTGGTATTGTGCAGGGTGGCATGTATCCCGATTTGCGCCGCGAAAGTTTGAATGCTATTGCTGAAATTGACTTTGAAGGTATTGCTATTGGTGGTTTATCTGTCGGTGAGCCCAAAGACGAAATGATGGCAATGATGGATGCGCTTGCTCCACATTTGCCTGAAGATAAACCGCATTATGTGATGGGTGTAGGCACACCTGATGATTTGATTGAAGGCATTGATAGGGGCATTGATATGTTTGATTGTGTGATGCCCAGCCGCAATGCGCGCAATGGCACGCTCTTCACCGACCATGGTAAAATCAACATCAAAAACCTCAAACATCAAGTTGATGATGCGCCAATTATGGACGGTTGCACATGTTATACATGCAAAAACTTTTCTAGAGCGTATCTTCGCCACCTGTTTATGGCTAAGGAGCTTTTAAGTTCGAGGTTAAACACCTTGCATAACCTTCATTACTATTGCGATCTCATGCAAAGAGCGCGCACAGCATTGGAAGATAATCGTTGGCCTGAGTTTCGTGATGAGTTCTTAAAAACTTATCGCAATAAGTAAGTTAGAACAATATATATTAACGTAAGAAAGGAATGAAAATGAACACATCAACATTACAACATATTATTTCAAAAGCAGTATTGGCATTTTCGGTTGCCCTTTTACCTGCAAACTTGGCTTATGCTGAAGCGGCATCAGGTGGTGGTGGTTTTGCCCAATTGATTCCATTGATTCTTATTATGGTCATTTTCTGGGTGCTTTTGATTCGCCCGCAGCAAAAACGTATGAAAGAACATGCCGAGCTGATTAAAGAGCTTAAAAAAGGCGACAAAGTGATTACGGGTGGTGGTATTTATGGTCGTATCACCAATGTAAAAGATGGTGTAGCTATGGTTGAGATTGCTGATGGTGTGATTATCAAAGCCAAGCAAGATACAATTGTTGGTTTACAAGAAAGCCCCAAAAAACAAGAAAAGAAAGATAAAAAAGAGAAGTAATACTTTTATAAAAGGTTAAGGACAAGCTCATGCAAAAATATGCACCTTGGAAATTTTGGTTGATTATTACAGTGCTGGTTGGTGCTGTGATGGGCACAGCCCCGAATGTGATAACAGTACCCAGTTGGTGGCCAGCATCTTTGAGCCAACCATTAAACCTTGGGCTTGACCTGAAAGGCGGTATTCACCTTGTGGTTGATGTTGATATTGAGAAGGTGATTTCACAGCAAGTCTCTGATAATATTAATATGATTCGACGCTCATTGCGTGAAGAAAAAATTCGCTATAGAAAATTAGATAGCAACGCAACACAAGTCAGTGTTGTCATTAAAAAAGCGGAAGATGTTGCTAAAGCTAAAAAGTTACTGAGTAAGTTGTTGGTTGGTTATGATGTGGAACAAACCGATGATAATACCTTTGTATTTACAATCTCAGCAAGCGAAGCCAAAGAAATTAAATCATATGCGATTGAGCAGACGATTGAAGTGATTCGTCGTCGTGTGGATGCCTTGGGTACAACAGAGCCCGTGATTATGCGCCAAGGTGACAGACGCGTTTTGGTACAAATTCCAGGGTATGAAGATTCAGCACATGCTAAGCTTATTATTGGGCAAACAGCCCAGCTTGATTTTAAATTGGTGGATGAAAAGGG
>JALUWH010000060.1 GCA_027019685.1 Ghiorsea sp.
AGCTTCCCAATCAGCACGAGTGGAAAATGCACCTGCTGTAGTAGCAAGCACAGCAAGCAGTGCCAGTAATGATTCACCAATCATACCGCCATAACCAATCAAGGGTGCATCAGATTCTTTATCCAACTGTTTGGAAGATGTGCCTGAGGCGACAATGCCGTGAAATCCTGAAACAGCACCACAAGCAATAACGATAAACAAGAATGGAAGCATAGGTGGAGCGCCTTCTGGGTTGGGGTTGATGGCTGGCGCAACCCATTCAGGGTCCAGCATGAAAAAACCAATCAACATCATGCCTAAAGCAAGATATAAAAGTAGGGAGTTAAGGAAATCTCTTGGTTGTAATAATAACCAAACGGGCAATACACTGGCTAAAAAGGCATACGCCAATAGTGACCATGTCCAATCTGTTGCTGTAAAACCTGTAACTGGGTTGTCCAATCCCCACCAAGTAGTGATGAGCATGGCAACAAAACCCAGAGCAATCAAAGGCCAAACAGGTAAGTTCTTTTTATACACCAAAAAGCCAATCACCATGGCTATCAGCATCAGTGAATATGTGGGGAATACGGCTTCGGGGTGCGCTGTAGGGGCAATGTTAGCAGCATCAGGTGCAGCAAATAATCCTGAAATAACAAGCACGAATACACCCATTGCTAGTGCAACAAGGAAGAAAATAACCAATAAGAATAACAAACGCGTGCGTGGGGAAATAACTTCTTTGGCAATGGAGCCAACGCTGTCTCCTTTGTGTCTAGAGGAGAGCACTAAGGCAGAGAAATCATGCACTGCACCAATCAGCAGCGTGCCAAATACCACCCAGCATAAAGCGGGCAACCAGCCCCAAATAACAGCAATCGCAGGGCCAAGCATGGGAGCCAAACCTGCAATGGATGCGTAGTGGTGTCCGAATAAAATGTATTTATTGGCAGGTACATAATCAATGCCATCATTCATACTGTGTGCGGGTGTGATGTTGGCATCATCCAGTTCAAAAACCTTGCGCCCAAGCACTGCTTTGGCATAAAAGTGGTAAAAGACAAAGTATAAACTTAAGACCACGATGGCCATAACCGCTGGTGACATAAAACTTCCCCTTTTTATTATAGAAATATGGCGATACGCTAGCGCACATGAAAAGTATTGCGAATCCTAGAATATTACCCAAGCAGCAGATGATGTTGGTGTTTGCCTTGGTATTGTTATCCTTATCAGGCTGTGAAAATAAAAGTGTGGATAAGGCAGCGCCTCAAGTGGATAGCCCTGTGGTTGCTGTGGTGAGTGGTAAAGAGATTCATGATATTGATATTGATTATGAAATTTTGAGTATGCCTGAATCCATGCGACATCTTATGCAAGATGAAGAAGCCAGAGCCAAAATATTGCATGTGATGATTCAGCGTGAAGCCGTGGCTCAAAAGGCGAAAGCGATGGGCTTGGACAGAGACCCTTTGGTGCAACACCGTATGCATCAAGCGCAAAACTCTGTGTTAATCCAAAGTATTCGAGATTGGCAAAAACAAGATATTGCAATGTTTGATGATGCGCAGATTCAAGCTTATTACAAAAAACATATCGCAGATTTCAAAATCCCTGAGCAAATTCATGTGCGGCATATTTTGTTGTCGGACAAACAGAAAGCCTTGGAAGTTTTGAAAATGTTGAAACGTAAACCAGATAGTTTCCCTGCTTTGGCAGCCCAATTTTCTATTGATGATAGTAATAAAGGGCGAGGTGGTGATTTAAACTGGTTTGCTAGAGGAACCATGGTTAAACCGTTTGAAGATGTTGCTTTTGCTTTGAGTGAGAAACGGCGTATTAGCCAACCTGTAAAAACTAAGTTTGGCTGGCATATTATTGAATGGCTGGGTAAAAAAGAAGGCAGCACCCCAAGTATGGATGATGTGAAAGACGAAGTGGTAAGTATTTTGCGTAAACAGGCATTGGATACTTGGATTAAACAATTGATGGATGAAGCCGATATTAAGATATTAAAAGCTGAATACAGAGGCGAAGGCTAATTTAGGTGGTTCGCTTGCGTGCATCGAAAATACTTTTACGAACTGCAAGATAACATAGAGCACCCTGCTTTTTCTTTTGCCCATTCAGGACGCTTTTGGGCGAAGGTTTCTTCTTTATCGGGTTGCTCATCATATGGCTTTTTCAACACATCAAATAGTTCATGTAACATCGATAAATCGCCCGTGTTGGCTTGATCAATGGCAAGTTGCGCAAGGTAATTGCGTAACACATATTTGGGGTTTACAAGATTCATAGCTTGTTTTCGCTTAGCATCGTTATCATTTTGGATATGTTTTAAATAATCATTAAACCAACCTTTCCAAATACTATTTGCTTTCATCTTCCAATCATTATCATAAAAAGCAGGGCTAATGGTTTGTATGCATTGCTCGACAGTGTTTTGCGCTGAAATATCGCCAAGTTTTCTAAAAAATAGCGTCATATCCGTTTCAATTTGCTCTAAATTGTTCATAAACTGCTCAATCAACGCTTCATCACAGGTGTTTAAGCCTAATTTTTGCTGCATCATTGTTTGCCAAGCCTTTTTGTAGGCAGGGGCATAATCATTAAGTATATCTTGCAAAGGTGATGTGTCTTGAAACAAAGGGGCAATGGCTTGTGCTAATTTCATCAAGTTCGAGTGGGCGATATGGGCTTGGTTGCCATAGGCATAGCGGTGAAACTCTGCATCAGTGGTATTGGGTGTCCAATCGGGATTATAATCTTCCAGCCAACCATAAGGGCCATAATCAATGGTTAAACCCAAAATCGACATATTATCCGTGTTCATCACCCCATGTACAAAACCCACGCGTTGCCAGTGTACAATCATGGTTTTGGTTGTATCACAGACTTCGGCAAACCAACGGGTGTAAGTGTCCGTATTGATGTTATCACCTTCAATCAAATGGGGGGAATACGTGCGAAGGGTGAAGTCCAACAGTGTTTTTAATGTTTTAAGGTCGTTGCGTGAGGCAAATATTTCAAAATTGCCAAAGCGTAAAAAAGAAGGCGCAACGCGGCAAACCACAGCACCATGTTCATAGTCAGCATTGCCATCATAAAACATATCCCGCCACACTTGATCGCCCGTGGCACACAAGCTTAAAGCACGGGTGGTGGGTACACCCAAATGAAACATGGCTTCACTACACAAAAACTCACGAATGGATGAACGCAGGACAGCTAAACCATCTGCAGTGCGGGAATAAGGCGTTTCACCAGCGCCTTTAAGTTGTAAAGTCCAACGCTCACCTTTGCTATTGATGACATCACCTAAATTGATAGCGCGACCATCACCCAGTTGCCCTGCCCAGTTACCAAATTGATGTCCACCATAACACATAGCATAGGGTTTCATGCCATCGACAAGCGCATTACCTGAAAAGACTTGG
>JALUWH010000061.1 GCA_027019685.1 Ghiorsea sp.
GCTTTATTTTGCGGTGATACACTGTTTGGTGCGGGCTGCGGTCGCTTATTTGAAGGAAGTTTTGCCCAAATGTGGCAAAGTTTGCAAAAACTTGCCGCTCTCGACAAACCAACCAAAGTATATTGCGCCCATGAATACACCCTTGTAAACCTAGCATTCGCCCAAAGTGTTGATGCTGATAACATCTATCTTCAACAACGCATACGTGATGACAAAAACAAGCGACTTCACAAGCAACCAACCATCCCCTCTACCATAGGTTTAGAGCTTCAAACCAACCCCTTTTTACGCCCTTTAGACCCTAAATTCTGCTCAACTTACAGCCAAACCCATGCAACTGAAACCAAACCCTTACAAGTATTCACAGCTCTGCGAGAAACACGAAATCATTTTTAAGCTGCAAGCTATTTTGGGTCACTAAATTTGCGTTTGCAACTCAGGACCAATATCATTGATAAACTGCAAATATTCTTCCTTCAGTTTTTCACCTTTAACATCTGACCCATTCATAAGACCATAGTTAAATCGCATTTTCACCCACAACGTGCGCTTGCTGTTTTTGTAAGGTAAAACTTCATATTTATCCGCAAAGTTTGGAAAATTACGATCAATATAAGCCTCAACCTTACGCGCCACATCTTCAATATCATGTCCTTTAGCTACATTTTTAATCAATGAAAGTTCCATATATGTTTTATAATTGGTGATAATATATGCCACACCTTTGTATTTAAACTTCCACTGCCCATCAGCATACTGCGCCTCATACTGTGGCAAACCTTCCAAACCATCATTCATCAATGCCATAAAATCTCTAGCAGACAATGTTTTCACAGCTTGTGTCACCATATCAGCTGTATATTTGTTCGTAATTTTGCGCAAGTTTGGGTAAATACCTTGCACATAATCAATGAATTTTTCGTGGTAACTGCGAATATCTTCACCTGAAGGCTCTTTATCCAAAGGGTATTCCAGTACAATCAAAGTAATACCTTGTTTGTGCGGATGCGCCAATACCTTCGCTGACTTCGCACCTTTAGGTAACCTTGCTAAGATACGCTTTCTTAAATCAGCATACATTTTTTCTTGTTTATATTCTGATAAATTCCCTGTGTTTAACCATATACGTTCCTCAAAATACCGACCATAATTCACCGTTTCAACATCAATATTATCCACTTTCCACTGCCAATGCCCGAGCTTAGAATCTTTACGGCGCACTTGATTCTGCTTACTAAAACCATGACCAAGCACTTCAACAAACACTTGGGTATCAACAATCGCAGCGTAATCTTTATTTAATACTCGCTCGAAATAATCAGCCAAAGCTTCTTGGTTAGCATTATCAATCTCATAATACAAATCTGCTGTTTCTTCACGTAAATCTTTCAACAGGCTTTTCACTTCATCCAAAGTTTTACCAGCGACACTTACACTGCCCTTAAAGTTCATACGTTTGCCATCAAATGATACTTCGCCCTGAAAACCCGATAAATCAGACATCATAGCATCATAATTTTGTAAATTTTCAATTTGACTGGTGGCATCGCTATCATTAAGCACCACATCAACTACGCGAACATCAACTTCAGGCATAACTTGCTCAATATGAATGCGACTCCCTGCATATTTAAGCATGGTAGGAATACCTATCTCATGACTTTCTTCATCTTCTTTATCTGCAGTTTTGGCTAAAAACTTCATGTGCCAACGGTTGTTGTATGCTTCATCCTCTTGAACATCGACAATATGTTTTTTATCTGCAGTAAGGATTGCCTCATATATTTCTGTGGTTGTAAAAGCATACGCTTGCACCGACCACATACCCAAAATAACCCACAAAACAACATGAAAGAAATTTGCTTTTTTTAACATTATCACACCTTATTCTTCGTCATTTTAAACAAGCATAGCCTAATTTGACTATTCTTTAAACCCATTATCTACAGCCTACAGTAAATAAACGTGGTGTTTTCTCTTGATCAAGCCTAGCTAAAGTCAATTGACCACCCCATACACAGCCTGTATCCAAGCCTAAAACATATGGGTGCTCTGCGACCAAACCTTTAGCTGCCCAATGTCCAAACACTACCCGTATTTTCTTTTTTCCATCTTTCTTCCACTTGGCATTTTTATGTTCAAACCAAGGTTGAATATGTTTGTCACTTACATCTGCTGTTTTTTGCTGCCAATCAAACCTGCCTAAGTCACTGCAAAATCGTGTTCTCGTAAATACTGCCGTATCAAAAAACAAGCGAACATGTTTATCTTTAGGGTCTTGCGTAGGAAAACCTTTATTTTGCAACGCCTTACAAAACACTCCCCAGTCATCAGCTTGTAAGATAGCTTCAACTTTCCTTGCCCGTTTCTTGGCTTTTTTTAAACTCCAAAGCGGACTTAGCCCTGCATGAACCATGCTCCAACCCAAAGCTTTATCATGATGCAATAGCGGTTTAAATCTAAGCCAATCCACCAATGATTGGGCATCTTTCGCTTGAACCACCTCATCCAAAGTATCCCCTGCAAATGATTTCCCACCTGCATAATATGCCAGCAATTGAATATCATGATTCCCCAACACACATACACAAGCATCACCTAAACTTTTAAGATAGCGCAACACTTTAAGTGAATCTGGGCCACGGTTCACCATATCTCCAGCACACCACAACACATCTTTCTTGGGGGTAAAGTTGACTTGTTTTAACAACTTTTTTAAAGGTTTATAACAGCCTTGAATATCCCCCACCACATATACAGCCATTACTTCAACATCTCCTGCCAGCACAAAGCTGCAAGTTTTTCTGCAGGGTTATTTGTGCCTAACAACGTTCGTAAATTTGCAAAAGCTTGCCGTTGATTCTGTGATGTACCACACAATAAAGGCATCACCGCCTTTTCTATATGCTCAATAGTCGCATCATGTTGCAGCAATTCAGGAACAATCCCCTGCGAACTGGGTGCATCACCAAGCAATAAAATATTGGCAAGCCCCACACATCGACCTTTGATTAAACGCTGCCCGATAAACCACGAAAATGCTGATGTTTTATAAACCAACACCGTAGGCGTATCCCATAATGCCAATTCCAAAGTTGCCGTACCCGACACTGCAATCGCTGCATCTGCCCGCAAAGCATAGTTGTCTTCCGTGCGTTCCAACAACATCACACCAACATCGGTAAGTGCCTTTAGAGCTTCAGGTTTAACACTAGGCGCGAGCGTTGCCACAGCCTGAAGCTCTGGCTTTTGTTTTTGTAATCGAACAAAGGTATCTGCCAACAACTGCACATGTTGTTTTAATTCACTAGGGCGTGAACCTGGCAACAAAGCCAAAAGCGGCGTGTCTTCTGCTAAACCCAAACGCTTTTTAAGCTCCGCCTTAG
>JALUWH010000062.1 GCA_027019685.1 Ghiorsea sp.
TGTCACACTCACCGATTGCACGGCAGGAAAACCCGTTTTAGGATTGATAATATGATGGTATCGCTTACCTTGGCTTATAAAAAAGCGCTCATAATCACCTGAAGTTACAATGCTAGTACCTGCTGATATATCCAACCAACCCAATGCTGCATCTTGCCTAGGATGACGAATGGCAATTCGCCAAGCATGACCGCTGTGGTCACCTAAAATACGCATATCACCGCCAGCATTAATAATGGCATGCTCAATACCTAGGTGTTGCAATTTGGCGATACCTTTATCAATTGCCAAACCTTTAGCAATCGCACCAAAATCAAGCTGAATACCAGCCTTATCTTTTACCCATGTTCGAGGTGCAATGCGCCGTATATGGTCTACACCAGAACGCGCCAAGCTTTTTTTCACTTCTGCTTTCGATAATACTTGTGTTGGTGCTACATCACCAGAAAATCCCCAACGCCTATTCAAATCACCTAAGGTCGGGTCAAAAGCTCCTTGTGTTTGTTGCCAATATGTTATGGATTGCTGCAATAATGTATCAACATCTGCATCCAACTCTACTGCCTCACCAGCGGCAGCTTGATTAAATGTTTTTACCGTGTTTAACACATCACCATGGGTGGTAAAACGATTTTCCACACCTTGCATGGCTGCAACAGCCTGAGTAATGGCTTGTAAGGCAACATCTTCGGATACGCCAGCCACCGTAAAGGTTACCACCGTGCCTAACAATAAACGGGTTTCTTTAACATCTTCCACCTGAGGTTGGCAGGAAACAAGCAAAGACAAGGCAGCTACTGCCCATAGGTATTTTAACATCTGTAACAAACCAAAAAGATGCTGATTATGAATTTGTACCAAAATCTCCCAAGTTGCGTAAACGTTGTTCACGCTGCTCAATCAAGGTATGAACAGGGACTTTCAAGAGCTCACTTAAGCTTTTATATAATGTGTCAGCCATCATTTCTGCTGCCTGTTCCACATTACGGTGCGCACCTTCTTTGGGTTCATCAATAATTTCATCAATTAAACCTAAGTTTTTCATATCTACCGCTGTTGGTTTCAAAGCCTCTGCGGCTTCTGGGGCAAACTTGCGGTCTCGCCACAAAATAGCGGCACAACCTTCAGGTGAAATCACAGCATAGGTTGAAAACTTCTGCATATACAGTCGATCACCCACACCAATTGCCAATGCACCACCTGAACCACCTTCACCAATCACTGTAGCAATCACGGGTACTTTAAGCTTAGCCAGTTCCTGTAAGTTGCGCGCAATGGCTTCACTTTGCCCACGCTCTTCAGCATCAATACCTGGCCATGCGCCTGCTGTATCAATAAAGGTGAGTACAGGCATATCAAAACGCTCTGCAAGTTTAAACAAACGCAAGGCTTTGCGGTAGCCTTCAGGTTTTGCCATACCAAAATTACGGTGCAACTTCTCTTTGGTCGTTTTACCTTTTTGATGCCCTACAATCATCACCGAATGTTCACGAAAACGTGCAACACCGCCAACAATGGCTGCATCATCAGCAAAGGCACGGTCACCATGCAACTCTTGAAAATCATCAAAAATCAAGGGCACATAATCCAACAAATTTGGGCGATCAGGGTGACGTGATAACTGACAAACTTCACTGCGTGTTGCCTTGGCATATACCCGCTTCACCAAATCATCACGTTTTTTGTGCAAACGTTCGACTTCTTCTGCAATATTAATATCCGTATCATCGCCCATCAGTGATAACTCCTCAATTTTGGATGTCATTTCTGCAATTGGACGTTCAAACTCCAGATATGTCGCCATTTCTTACCCCTGTCCTGCCTGATAAACTTTTCTTTTCTCTGCAAACTTCACTTGCCATGGCTTGCATACAATCTTCATGGATGATGTATCCATATGTTCCTTTAACCAGCTTTGGCTATGTTTATGCCATAAAAACGGGTTTGATAACGTTTCCAACTCGGCAATACTGCCATCTGGACGGCGAAGCGCAAAGTGTAAGGGTACTTGCAGTGGTATTTCCTCACTTTCTGACACCTGTTCCTGTGGCTCTAGCCTGCAAAACTGTTTGATACCATCAATCATTTTCTCATCCCACAGCATAGCACTACTATGAACACATATTTTCTCAATAAGCTGAGGCAACATGTCTTGCAAAAGCACAACTTTCTCTGCAATTAAAACAGGTTCATTCTTTGTTTTATCAACTCTAGCAGCCAACAAAATGACTTGATCAGCTTGAATCAGGTCACCACATTGTGCATACGTTTTTGCAAACACAATCAATTCCGCAGAACCATACAAGTCATCAACCTGCACAAAAGCCATATTTGCACCATTTTTGGTACGATAATCACGCACAGATGAAATATACACAGGTAAAATCACAGTTGCTTCATTTTCTAATTCATCAAGCAAACTTAAATTCGTATCGCCAAGGTTTTCAAGGTTTGCCAAATGCTCTTGCAGCGGATGTCCAGTTAAAAAGAAACCAAAAACTTCACGTTCTGCCTGCAAGTTTTCACCCATACCCCACACGGGCACATCAGGAAATAAATCAGGTTCATTTTCACGAATAGAGTCCACAGAAAACAATGCAGACTGCCTGTCATTTTGCTGTTTTCTGCGCTGATTTGCAGTATTAAGCGCAGAGTCCAAACCTTTTAAACCTGCAGCAATATGTGGTACTAGCCCAGACATTGCTCCTGCTTTAATCAATGCTTCGCCTATACGTTTGTTAAAACAGCCCTTGGGAATACGCGTAATGAGGTCTTCAAAACTATCAAATGCACCATGTGCTTTACGCTCTTTTACAATAGCTCGAATCGCAGCTTCTCCTACACCCTTAATCGCGCCCAAGCCGAAACGAATACCTTTGTCTCCATCAGGGGTAAACTCCCAATCGGATTCATTAATATGCGGTGCTAAGATTTCTAAACCCATATGTTCACAATCTGCAACCAAACCCATAACCTTTTCATCTGAACCCATGTCACATGATAATGTTGCTGCCATAAATGCTTGCGGATAATGGGCTTTTAGGTATGCCGTTTGGTAACAAATCAAACCATAGGCTGCTGAATGTGATTTATTAAAACCATATCCCGCAAATTTCTCCATCAAATCAAAAATTTGTTCAGCCTTGGCAGGGTCATGACCGTTCTTTTCAGCACCTTCCATAAAGATTTCGCGCTGCTTCTGCATTTCTTCAGGTTTTTTCTTACCCATAGCCCGACGCAACATATCCGCTTGCCCAAGCGAATATCCCGCCAAGACCTGCGCAATTTTCATCACCTGCTCTTGATACAAAATCACACCATTGGTTTCTTTAAGAATGGGCTCCATTTCAGGCA
>JALUWH010000063.1 GCA_027019685.1 Ghiorsea sp.
CTTATTTATTGTTAGCACCGACGTAGAACCGCCACTATTTGCCGCATAATAATTTACCGATCAGAAGACTCTATTTTTAACTTTCATTTAATCTGAGCTGGTTTAATTAAGATCAGTCGCTAAAACAACAATTCATCGTTAAAATTATCGTTTTCTTCCTTTAGCAATTTCTCTGTCGCTATTTCTTGATGCATTTTAACGATGTCTTCACCATAGCTTTGCCATATCGCGGTTTTGATTTCATCTAAGAACAAGTAAAGATCTTCAGCTTGTTCGGTTGTCCAATGGGTTGTGAGTTTGATTGTTTTCATTTTGCTTTTCCTTTCTTGGCTGTGCGACGTTTCTCGGCCTGCTCTGTCGCTTCTTTCATTCGATATGAATCACCTTCAATGGCTAACACTTCGCTATGATGAATAAGACGATCGATCAGCGATACCACACAGGCGGCATTAGGGAAAACGTCATTCCATTCACTAAAGGGACGATTGGTGGTAATGATGGTTGAGTTTTTTTCATAGCGCCGATTGATAATTTCAAACAGTAAGTCGGCATGGCGGTTACTGTAAGATAGATAACCGACTTCGTCGATAACGAGTAATGTCGGTTTGGTATAATGGGCGAGGCGGCGGCGAAGCGCGTTATCACCATCTTGTGACGCAAGTTCATTAAGCATAGTCGCGGCACTGGTAAAAATGACGGTATGTCCTTGCATCACAGCTTGATAGCCGATGTTTTGCGCTATGGTTGATTTACCTACACCATTACTGCCGATAATGATGGGATTGATATTGTCGAGTAAAAAATCAAGTTGCATCCATTGATGCACACATGGTTGGTCTATCTTTTTAGGCCATTGCCAGTCAAATTCAGTTAACGGCTTAAATCGTCCCAATTTTGCACTGTTTAATCGCCGCTCAAGTGAACGTTGTTTACGGGTGGTTTGCTCCCACGCTAGCCATTTTGCAAGTACAGACGTTTGTTCGTCATTTATCTCGTGCCAATGCTCGAGCAAGCCATGTAATTTTAGTTCACTTGCCTGTTGTTTAAGTTGTGTTTGGTCAATCATTATTCTCTCCTAATGCATCGTAATCACTTAATTTGGCAGTTTTTACGGTGATGTTTTTAACTTTATCGGGAACGCTAACGGCAATAGGCGGTGGCTGATGTCGACTTTCTCGTCGTCGCTCCAGAATTTGCTCAAGCGCTTCGACATAAGGACTTTGTTGTTTAAGTGCTTCCGCTAATGCGGCATGTAGCTCAGCACGACCATAATCATCAAGGAACTGATTTAATCGCGTGGTAGTACGCTTTAGAAGGTGACCACGGGCAAGACTTTGTTGTAAAAAAGTCGCGCTAAGCTCAGAAGCCTGTGCTAGTCGGTCTTGACCGCGTTGTATACTGGCTTTATGTTTTGCCAGCCATAACGCATTGACATGCGCTTCGTTTTCAATTTGTTCACCTTTGCTAAAGCACCGCGGATGCTCAGCGATAAGCTCCTCGCCATCAATAAGTCGTACTTTGGTTAAGCTAGCACTAACGGTTAATACTTTTTGTACGTATTGGTGTGGTACGGAATAATCATTTAAATCAAAACGAATATAAGGTGTTTTATGTGCCGTCACTGTTTTACGTTCGTCCGTGTTAAAAGGATTGTCAGGTAAAGCCAATAAACTTGATTGCTCTTGGCTAAACGCTTCTCTCACGGTGAGTTCATCGTTTTCAAGGCATTTTCTATCACTGCTTACGCTATGACACCATTGTGTTGCTTGGCTATTTAACTCATCAAGTGAGTTAACATGACGGCCGGCAAAAAAGTTATCTCGAATATAACGAATGGCACGTTCAACACGACCTTTTTCATTTCCTCGAGCCGGAGCTGCGGCTTTGGGTTCAAAATGATAGTGACTGGATAAATCCAGTAGCGTTGGATTAAATCGTATGACCGAGCCTTGGCGCTCAAGTACCGCCGACTTTAAGTTATCATAAAGGCAAACTTTGGGTATGCCTTGGTATGCATTAAATGCCGCAACATGACCGCGTAAAAAATTCTCCATTTGTTGGTTAAGATAAAAGCGTAAAAATATTTGTCGTGACCAACTCAGTACCATCACAAAGGCCATTAAGGGACGTTTGGCTTTACCGATTTGAATGTGTCCAAAATGCCCCCAATCCACTTGTGCTTGTTCACCAGGTAAGGTTTTTAAACGTAAATAGGCTTCAGGTAATTTGCGTGGCCTTAACTCACTGACGCGTTGACGAAACTGACTAGCGCCGCCTTTAAAACCTCGCTGTTTTGCCATTTCATACAATCTTGCCGCACTCAATGTTGGAAATTCAGCTAAGGTTTCAATAATAAACGGCAAATACGGGTCAATAATCGATACACGGCGAGTGCGCTCTACTTTAGGCAAGCCTGCCTGAGATAAAATACGGTCGACGACGCTGTGATGTACGTTAAGCTGTTTAGCTATGGTACCTACGCGCCATTTTTCGACAAAATGATAGCGCAGTATTTTTGCCTCAAGTGTCTTATCTATTGTCATGCTAACCTCCTCACTCATTGAGTTGAGTCACTAATAGCGCAAATTATCTTTAGTGAACTGATAACGTAAAAAATCATCTCGTAAAAAAGGGCTGCAAACCTTACCGCAATGATGACAGCGCATTGTTTTTCCATAGTGGGGTGGGTTTGCCACCTTTTTATCTGACATTAGTCGCTTCACCAGTACATCATGGAGCGACATTTTAAGGGAAGAGTGATGCGTTACTTTTTGCTTTTTTTTACAACGATAGCGTTGTTGGCGAAGCGCATTATTGAAACGACCACGGCGGGTTGCTTGGTACTTTTTGCTAGCACGGTGGAGTGAGTCTTTTCGCGCTTTTTTGCTACAGCCATTGGCACAATAGCGCTGACCATGATCACAGTGGTGACAAATGATCACTAACGTATGGCAGCGCAGGCATTGATATTTTCGACTTGAGGTTTGCATCAACATAAAAGGTCGATGAGGGCTGGATTTTATCCCAAAACATGCAATACTTTATTGGGTCGTGCACCTGCACGGTTTTATGGGGTATGGCGTCAACTTGACGGCTAATCTAGGAAGACGTCATACCGTTCTCAACGACATTTCTTGTTATAGCGCTTAAAGACTAACTTTGCCTAATTATTGATTTTTTATTACTCAAAACCTCTGTTGCGCAAGATCACATGAAAATGATGAATTTTTAAGAGGGAAAGATCTGATTATTGTTAAATTCGGCAAATAGTGGCGGTTTTAGAGTGGTGTTTACAGGATAACCATTATGGCAACAAAACCTATATCTATGACTAAATTACATGCTATTT
>JALUWH010000064.1 GCA_027019685.1 Ghiorsea sp.
ACAAGTAGGTACTATTTCTGCCAATGGTGATGCTGAAATTGGTAAAATCATTGCTGATGCAATGGAAAAAGTAGGTAAAGAAGGCGTGATTACTGTGGAAGAAGCCAAAGGCTTGGAAACAGAATTAGACGTTGTTGAAGGCATGCAGTTTGACCGTGGTTATTTATCGCCTTATTTTGTAACCAATGCAGACCGCATGGAAGCAGAATTAAAAGATGCATACATTTTATTCTTCGAGAAAAAAATCAGCAACATGCGCGACCTACTTCCAGTCTTGGAAGCAGTAGCTCGCTCTGGCAAACCACTATTGATTATCGCTGAAGACATCGAAGGCGAAGCGTTAGCAACTTTGGTTGTAAACAAAATGCGTGGTGTAATGAATGTTGCAGCGATTAAAGCACCTGGTTTTGGTGACCGTCGTAAAGCAATGATGGAAGACATGGCTATCCTAACAAATGGTAAAGTTATCTCTGAAGATTTAGGACTAACTTTAGAAGGCGTAACTTTAGAAGACCTAGGTCAAGCTGGCACAGTTCAAATCACCAAAGACACAACAATTATTGTTGATGGTGCTGGAGATAAAGATGCTATCGCAAGTCGTGTAGCTTTGATTCGTAAACAAGCTGAAGAATCAACTTCTGATTACGACAAAGAAAAACTACAAGAGCGCCTAGCTAAATTGGCTGGCGGTGTTGCAGTGATTAAAGTTGGTGCTGCTACTGAAGTTGCCATGAAAGAGAAAAAAGACCGTGTAGACGATGCACTTCATGCAACACGTGCAGCAGTTGAAGAAGGCATTGTTGCAGGTGGTGGTGTTGCACTTATCCGTGCTAGCAAGGCATTGGCTGAGCTTAAAGGTATTAACCATGACCAAGATGCAGGCATCAACATTGTTCGCACTGCAATCGAAGCGCCTTTGCGTCAAATCGTAAGCAACGGCGGCGGCGAAGCTTCTGTGGTTGTAAATGAAATCGCAAAATCAAAAGATGCAAACTTCGGTTACAACGCTGGCACTGAAGAGTATGGCGATTTGGTAAAAATGGGTGTTATTGACCCAACCAAAGTAACCCGTACTGCATTACAACATGCAGCATCGATTGCTGGTTTGTTAATTACAACCGAAGCTATGGTTGCAGACATCCCTGAACCAGCAGCTCCAGCTGGTGGCGCTCCAGATATGGGCGGCATGGGTGGAATGGGCGGCATGATGTAAGTTGTCTCTCGACAACTGAGCATGGCTCAACCCTAGCAACACAAATTAAAGGCGGCTTCTTCTGGAGGCCGCCTTTTTATATTGTGGTAATACAATCTTTTGATAAGTGTTTATCCAATCATCCACACTTAGCTTCTGCATCAATTCAGCAATAAGGTCATATGGTATCTTATTCATATTCTTAAACCGAATACATGATTTTCCCATATCCAATTTATCCGAGCAATGCTTGGGGTATCCCGCGATAAACCAGTCATAAATTTCAGGTTTGGCATATATGCCCATATGGTACAATGCAATAAAATGCTTATGTGAAGCAAGGTTTGTAAACGGTAGAGGAAGGCTTGAGTCGCAATGATATCCGTCGGGATAAAGCTGATGTGGTACAATATACCCAATCATCCCGCAGCTCATTTCCTCAGCAAACCCTTCTGGTAAATTTTCAAGAATCACTTCCCTCAAACGCATCATTGGCGCTTGCCTATCACTAGACAATTCACTCAAATATTGGTCTACTGTTGCAGCATCTGATTGCATATTTTGTCTCCTAGATATTTCAAATTGCTTTTTCCCGTTTCGTTTGTCAAAAACTGTGCTTCATAGCTTGTCTAACCCACGCATAAACTGCAAACTTATGACCATGAAATTAATTGCCAATCAACTCCCCCCTTTTGATACATTAAACCCCAAAGAAAACATTAAAGTGCTTGAGCAAGTGTTGGCTGATGCCAAAACGAATATCGACTCGCTTGCCACTCAAGAAAACCCCACTTGGCAAAGTCTCATGCTGCCCTTAGCAGAGATTGATGAATCAATTTCTAGGCTTTGGAGCCCTGTTTCTCATCTGCATTCGGTGTGTGATACTGAAGATATTCGCCCTGTGTATGAGCAAGGTATTCAAATCATGACCCAATGGGGCACTTGGATTGCAGGTCATCAAGGTTTATTCAAAGCCATTGAAGTTTTGAGCCAAAGTGAAACTTTTAACAGTTTAAGTGAAGCACAACAAACCGCCATCACCAACACCTTGCGGGATTTCAAACTTGCTGGCTCTGCGCTCGAAGGTAGAGCCAAAGAACGCTTTGCTGAAATCAAAATGCGCCTTGCTGAATTAAGCACCACCTTTTCACAGCATGTGCTGGATGCCACCAATTCCTTCACCCTTCTCATTGACGATAAAGACAAGCTAGCAGGCTTGCCTGAATCCATCATTGAAGGCGCGGCGCAACGCGCCAAAGAAGATAATAAACAAGGTTACTTATTCACTTTGGACATCCCATCTTACTTGCCCTTGATGCAATATTTGGACGACTCCAGCATTCGAGAAACCATGTATAAAGCTTATGTTGGCCGTGCATCGGAAGGAGACTTGGACAATACGCCTGTGATTGATGAAATCCTTGCCCTCAAACAAGAAATGGCAGCCCTACTCGGTTTTGAACATTACGCAGCTTATTCCCTCGCCGACAAAATGGCTGAAAATGTAGAGCAAGTGACATCATTTTTGTGCGATTTAGCCCATAAATCGAAAGAAATGGCAAAAAATGACCTCAAAGAGCTACAAAACTATGCCAAAATGTCATTAAATATGGAAAAGCTGGAAGCATGGGATATCCCTTATGTTTCGGAAAAGCTAAGGCAAGAAAAATACGCCATATCCCAAGATGAACTCAAGCCGTGGTTTCCTGAAGCATCCGTGAAACAAGGCATGTTTACCTTGGCTGAAAAGCTATATGGCATCTCTATCCAGCGCGGCTCTGCCCCTGTTTGGTATGATAGCGTGGAATACTATGAAGTGCGCGACAGCAGCGGCAATCTCAAAGCAGGTTTTTATCTCGACCCTTATGCCCGCAAAGGTAAACGTGGCGGCGCATGGATGGATGAAGCTTTGGTGTCGTGGACAATGGCAGATGGCAGCTTGCAACATCCTGTGGCTTATTTGGTATGCAACTTTGATGCGCCTGTTGGTGATAAACCTGCACTTTGGACGCACGATGAAGTTATCACCCTGTTCCATGAGTTTGGGCATGGCTTGCATCATATGATGACGGCAGTGGATGTGCGCGAAGTATCGGGTATCAATGGTGTGCCTTGGGATGCAGTGGAGCTTCCCAGCCAGTTTATGGAAA
>JALUWH010000065.1 GCA_027019685.1 Ghiorsea sp.
CCATAGTTTTTGGATTTACTTTTAGGAGAAGAACATAGATGGCAATCATAAATGTAACAGATGATAGTTTTGATAATGATGTATTGAAGGCATCAGGTGCTGTACTTGTCGATTTTTGGGCACCGTGGTGTGGTCCTTGTAAACAAATTGCACCATTACTGGAAGAAGTTGCCGCAGAAATGGGCGATAAAATTACTATTGCTAAAATTGATATTGATGATAACCCAAACACACCAGGTAAATACGGTGTGCGAGGTATCCCTACATTGAGTATTTTTAAAGATGGCAATGTGCAAGGAACAAAAGTAGGTGCTGTCAACAAAGCCAAGTTGGTTGATTTTATTAACGAACATTTAGATTAATTTTATATCTAGGGTATAAAGGTGGCAATATTTCAGTTTTTGCAAAAGGTGGAGTTTAACTCTGCCTTTTTTGCATCTACTTTACTAAGGATTTATTTATTCTTAGCAATGTTAAGCCTGATTTTGGGCTTATTTTGGAAAAACTTTGATTTGCCACCGACAACACCGCAAGGGTTTGGCATTGCTTTTTATCAACATGTACTTGGGCATTTGGATGGGCGGGCTTGTCCTGCATACCCTGTTTGTTCGGCGTATGCTAGAGAAGCGATTCAAACACACGGTGCTTTGGTGGGCTCTTGGTTGATGATTGATAGACTGATTCATGAAACGAGTGATTTGTCGCTTGGCCCTTGGATCAATTGGAAAGGTGAAAAACGATTGTATGATCCACTTAAACGAAACGATTTTTGGTTGGAGAAAGAACATGAACATTGAAGTAACACAACAAAAGCAACATGAGCGTGGTTTTACCTTGTTAGAAATTATGGTGGTGTTGGTGATTATTGGTGTGCTTGCTGCTATGGTTGCACCACGATTTATTGAGCGGGCGGATGAAGCTAAGGTGGATTCAACACGAGCTCAAATTAAAAATATTGAGCAAGCTATGAAGTTGTATCGCTTGCAACATGGGCATTACCCTTCTTCTTCGGAAGGTATTCAAGCACTGGTTTCCCCTGGCAAGAATGGTAAGCGTTACCTAGATAGTTTACCTAAAGATGCATGGGGCAATCCATTTGTGTACTTGTCGCCTGGTGTACATGGTGATTTTGATATTTTATCTTATGGTGCTGATGCCAAAGCAGGTGGTTCAGGTTTTGATGCTGACATTGGCAATTGGGATGAACAAAAATAGAAACTTTTTTGCCGTATAAACATGCCCAAGCAGGCTTCACCCTGCTTGAGATTTTGTTGGTGATTGTGATGATTGCGGTAACTTCAGCCATGGTTGTACCATCGTTGGATATTTCGGGTGCATCTTTGGATGATGAATCCGAAAGGCTGCAATCCACATTGCGCTATGCTTCTCAAGAAGCACAATTGTCGGGTGAACCCCTACGTTGGGTCGCCACGAAATATGGCTGGCATTTTGAAGTTTTAGTACAAGATGAAGCGAATAAAAAACAAGACTTTGCAAGTTTGTCGTCAACAACCACATACACAGAGCCGAGTTATACTTGGCAGGCATATGAAGATGAGCCATTGCAGCCTTACGAGATACCAGCACCTTTGTTTATTAAAACTGTTGCACAAGCCATTGAATTTGATTTGGGTGTAGAAGTGAAAAACACAGGTCAAGCTGAGAATAAAAAAGAGCCTATTGTCGGTCAGGTGCTTTTTTTGCCAGATGGCACAACATCTCTCAGTGATATTGTGTTAGCCAGTGAGGATGATGGTGTTAAACCTGTTGTGTTACGTGTCCGTCCTGGTCCTGCGGGTATTCGTTTGAAGAAAGAGGGTGAGAACTAATTTTTTACCAAGTGAATTAATGCATCTAAAGCATCATCAAAATTGTCATTAATGATTTGGTGTTGTGCTTCATGGGCATGGTCTATTTCTGCTTGTGCAGCAGCCACACGTTGTTCAATCACATTAGAATCATCTTGTCCTCTTTGGGTTAAACGCTGGCGTAAAACTTCAATGGATGGTGGCAAAATAAAAATCCGCGTAGCCGAAGGAATTTTCTCAGCGACCTGTGCTGCACCTTGCCAGTCAATTTCTAACAATACATCTTTACCTTGTTTAAGCAGGGCTTCTACATCACTTTGACGTGTACCATAATAATTATGATGGACTAGGGCAGATTCTAAGAATGCACCGTTGTCTTTTTGTTTTTTAAAGTCTTCAAGGCTTAAGAAATGATATTCACGTCCATCTTTTTCACCTGGTCTGGGTGCTCTTGTGGTGCAAGAAATAGACAAATGAAGGTTAGGACAAGCTTCAAGTAGTTTGTTGCATAAGCTGGATTTTCCTGCGCCAGAAGGACCTGAAATAATAAAAAGTTTACCGCTCATGCTGTTTGTCCAGTGAGTTGTGCATATTTATCTTTGAGTTCATCTTCACTTTCAACTCGGTTGGGGTCTTTGGGGATACAATCTACAGGACAAATGGCAACGCATTGGGGTTCATCATAATGCCCTATACACTCGGTGCATAAGTCTGGGTTGATTTCAAAGATTTCAGTACCTTCAAAAATAGCATCATTGGGGCACTCTGGTTCACATAGAGCGCAGTTGATACAGTCGTCAGTAATCAATAATGCCAAAGTTTTTCTCCCAATCATGTCAATAAAAGCAAAACCCTACAAATAAAGCATTGAATCACAAGGTCATAACTGTTTCACTTGCTCGCAAGTATGAATGATGTAGGGATAGTGATATGACAACAAGAACCAAACAGCAAATGCTGCTATTTATTCTTTTGCTGGCAGCAGATCAGTGGAGCAAATGGTGGATTGAACAACAGCTTCCTTTTTTTCATATGGTGGTGGTTGATGGCTTTTTTAATCTGGTCAAAGCACATAATTATGGCGTGGCATTTTCTATGTTTGCCGATTGGAATCATGCATGGCGAACCAATTTATTGCTTGGTGTCACCATAACGATTGCTGTAGTTGTCAGTGTGTGGTGGTGGCGAGAGCGGCATAAGGCTGGGCTTGAGTCGTGGCTGTTGGTATTAATATTGGTAGGTGCTGCGGGCAATATCTTGGATAGATTATACCTTGGTTATGTGGTGGATTTCATTGATTGGTATATTGTATGGGATGGAAAAGCATACCATTGGCCAGCTTTTAATATTGCAGATGCTTGTATTTCGCTGGCAGTTGTATTGTTGCTTGTTCGCAGTTTCAAAAAATAAGCTATAGAAAAGCCCATGTTATCAGCGTGTAACGGGTTAATTTACCTAAGCTGACTAAAGCGATAAATACATAGATGTTATAGCGTAATGCGCCTGCGACCAAACATAGTGGGTCACCGATGATGGGTAACCAAGCAAAGAGTAGGGCAGGTGTGCCCCAGGTTTGGAAATAATGTTCTGCTTGCTGTTGTTTGGCTGCTGATATGTGAAACCAACGATGACTAAACTGGAAGCCGTATTTTCCCATATAATAAGTGATAATGCTTCCCAAAACATTACCTAATGTTGCCATAGTAACCAGTAGGTAAGGGTTGTTTGCGTTATCTTGTAAACGATAAAGAAGCAGTGCTTCTGAACCACCTGGAAAAAGGGTGGAGGAAATCAGTGCTGAGAAAAAAAGTGTCCAGTCAAGTTGTGTAAGCCATATCATCCCTGCCTAGTTCAATGCTAAAGCAGTGATATTGCAAGTATTATCTTTTGCATTATCAATGCTGTTTTAATGTTATTTATGTGATGTGAGCTTAATGATAGGTAAGTTTACCAGCTCATTTCTGTGAGGTGTTGGGTAATCATGGCATCGAATTCTGAATCCCGAGTTTTGATTTCAACTTCTTCAATAGTAGTGAGGTTAGATAAGTGTTGATGGACAATGCTATCAGCTAGGGTAAGGATGTTGTCATTGATATTGCAGCTATTACTACTGTGGTGTTGTCGTATGCGTTGACAAAATGTATCTTGGAATCCCCATTGTTTTAAGATAATAGCACCGACTTGAGCGTGATCAATACCATATGCTTGTTGTTCAGCTTGGATAAGCTCTTCACCATGAAAGTTGGCAAAATCTTGTTCAAAATATTGGGGGTCAATACGTATGCCTAAAATAGCTCTGCCTATATCATGAAGAAGCCCACTTAAAAACAATTCATCGGAGTTAAGCTGGCTTTCTTTGGGTCGTTGGATACAGATTTTTCGACAAGTTTGACCGACCGCAAAAGCATGCGCCCAAAAACGACGCATGTTTGCAATGCCTGTGGGTAGTGAAAAACCATACAGTAAAGATATGGATAAGGCGATATTGCTGGTTTCGATGCGTCCTAATCTAGAAATTGCAAACGATAAGCTGCTAGTAGGCTTGTTCATAGGGTTGTAGTAGGAAGAATTTGCAATTTTCACAATCATAACAGCAATAGTTTGATCGTGTTCTATGGCTTGTGTTAAGTCTTGTAGCGTTGATTCAGGTGTGTTGAGTACACTTTGGATATTAAGGAATAAATCTGGCAATGTTGGTAGGCTGTCAATACTGTTTAATGTATCGATGGTTGATTGGCGTAAAAGTTTAATTGGGCTCATAGCCGAGTTGAAGCAAAAAAAGTGCCATATTTTTATTTATTGTAATGCCAAGAGTTAAAGTTGTGACATATATCATTTCTTGGTCTATATTACTGATTAGTTTGATGTTAAAGGTTGAAGTAGGTGACAAGTTAACAAACTATGTTTAACATTTCAGCCAATAATTATTGTTTTATTTCCCCTAAGGAGAAAGTTATGAAAAAAATACACACACTATTGGCAGCTTCTGCCCTGCTTTTTGCAAGTCAGGCTCATGCAGCAAGCATTACAGGCTTTTCAGGAGCACAAGCTGCATACACAGGTTATACACAAGACTTGGCCGCTGCAGCATGGATGAACCCAAGCAACTCTGCTGAGCCGCATTCTTCAGGCATTCTACCATTTGGTATTCAAGCGGCTGTTGAAGTCACAGCATTAAAAATTGATCCCAATGCAGCACAATGGCAAGCTGTGGGTTATACTCAGTCAACAATTCCTCTACCTAGAGTACGTATATCAGCGGGTATCCCATTTGGTTTAGATGTAGGTTATATGAGTTTATCAGCTAAAGACTTAGGTGTTGACCTTTCAGGTTATGAAATTCGTATGGCGTTTGGTAATTATATTCCTGTACCTATGTTAGAAGCGAATGTGCGTTACCATTCAAGTTCGCTTACTTTAACTGACTTGGAAGTCAAAAACACAGGTTACGCAGTGATGGTTGGTGCAAACTTACCCATTGTTAAGCCTTATGTTGAGTTTGGGACTGTGAAATCAACATCTTCGGCTACAGGCGCTTTGGCAGCTTTCCAACAGCTTGATGAAACCAATTCTACACTGGCTTTGGGTGCGAAAGTTGAGTTGGCATTTTTTATTGTAAATCTTGAGAAATCAACAGTTGGCAGTAAAGATTTAACAACTTTGAAATTAGGTTTTGAATTTTAAGCGAAGCTTTATTGTTTTTTGATGTTTTAAGCCCACCACAAGCTATGTTTAGTTTGGGTGGGTTTTTTTTATGGGTGGTACTTTTGTGAGTAATGATATGAATCCTCAGCGGTGGTTGGTAGAGCATGGCGATATACTGTATCGCTTTGCTATGCAGCGCGCACAAAATGAGGAATTAGCGGCAGATTTGGTGCAAGATACCTTATTGGCAGCTTGGAAAAGTAAAGACTCTTTTTCAGGAAGCTCTACAATTAGAACTTGGCTTATTGGTATTTTAAAGCATAAATGGATTGATTATTTACGCAAAGAAATCAGACAACGGGATCATGCAACGCTAGCTGAAGGTGACCCTACAGCATGGTTTGACCCAAACAATGGAGCATGGTTGAAAAAACCACAGCAATGGCATGATGACCCAGCGAGTTTATGCCAAGACACACAGTTTTTTCAGGTATTGCAAACTTGTGTAAAACATTTACCAGAAAAGCAGCGTTTGGTGTTTGATATGCGGGAGTTACAAGGTTTGGATTCTGATGAAATTTGTAAGGTGTGTGATGTTTCCGCGACCAATGTACACGTATTGTTGCACCGTGCTCGGCTTGCTCTGCGGCAATGTTTAGAAACGCATTGGTTTGGAGGCAAGAAGCCATGGTGAATATAAGATGAAACATGCATGTGAAGAGATAAGTCATTTAGCTTCTGAGAAGTTAGAGCGTCGATTAAGTTTTATGGAAACTGTTCGCCTACGTTTGCATATGCTGATGTGCTCGGCATGTAGACATTATGATGCTCACATCACAACCCTACATAAGGCATTAAAGATAAAGCGAAAAAACACTTTTAATGCGATTCATTTGCCTCAAGATAAAAGAAAAAAGATTGAAATAGCGCTTAAAGACTCACCTCGAGATTAAAGTATTGCTTACAAACGAAGTGTTAGGTGATGATTTGTTTGTGAAATGGTGATTTAACTTTTAGAGTTACCCCTGCACTATGACAAAGTCTTAAATATTACTGTTGCAAGAAAGGAGTTAAACTTTGACAGGTGATACACAAGTAGGTTTAGCTCCTATTGCTGATGTTCCACGTTTTCCTGTACGTTGGCGCTGGACTATGGTGGTTGGTCTTGCTGTAACCCTTGCTGTTGCAGTATTATCATTGATAGTGCTAGATATGGAACGAGATGCTTGGTTGAAAAATCAAGAGACACAAGCTGGCGTGCAAGTTAGCAGACTGGGTGATGAGTTGAAAATCCCTATGTTGGCGGGTAGTGCCGCTGAAACAGACTTCGTTATGCGTAATTTTGCGGAAAAGGTACCTTATGTAACAGCTGTATTTTTTAAAAGTTCATCATCGCAAGTGTGGTCAGTTGGTGAATTGGGTAACATTGAACAGGTTTTGACTGAGGTTGAACTTTCGCATGAAACCATACGTTTACCTGTCGATGACTTATGGTTTGCTAAGCAAGTAACTTATGGAGGTACTAATATTGCACTAATTGCGGTGCGTTATTCCGAAGAAGCATGGGATGCCATTGCGAGTCAATTATTGCAGCGTATGTTGTTGGCTGCATTTTTTGTAATTGTATTGTCAGGTGTATTTGTGTATTGGCTTGCAGGACGTATGAGTAAACCGCTGGAAGATTTGGCTTTGGCTGCGCGGCATGTGGCATATGGTGATTACCATCAACGCTTGGAAATTGTAGGCAATGATGAGTTAAGTGATGCGGCAGGACAATTTAACAAAATGGTTGAAGAATTAGCGCATAAGGAAGAAATGCGGGCTGTATTGGGCAGGTACCTTAACCCAGAGTTGGTCTCAGACGTATTTGAAAGTCGTGGTTTGGGTAAACTAGAAAATCGCAAGCAAGAAGTCACGGTGTTATTCGCTGATATGGTCGAGTTTACAGCATTTTCAGAAAGTACAGATACCGAAGAAGTGGTTGAGGTACTTAACCAAAACTTTGAAGTTTTCCACCGTATTATCGATTATTATGGTGGTCATGTGGATAAGTATATTGGTGATGCTGTGATGGCAGTTTTTAACCATCCTAAACAAGATACACAGCATGTTCGGAATGCAGTGATGGCTGCTGTAGCTATGACTGAGGCATGTCGGAAATTAGCCGTATTACGCAAAGATGGTCAGGCTGTTTCCTTTCGAGTTGGTTTAAATTGTGGTGATGTTATTGTTGGTAATATTGGTGCTGCAGAGCGCTTGGAATATACAGTGATTGGTGATGCTGTGAATGTAGCCTCGCGTATGGGTGGTTTGGGTGAAGGTGGTGAAGTTGTATTACCATTTGCTACATTTGAGGCAGCAGGAGAAGGTTTTTCCTTTCAAGATATGGGTGAAATTTCTGTCAAAGGTGTAAGTGAACCTCTGCGTTGTGGTGTGGTAAACATTGTGGATGATACCTTATATCATGATATGTGTATCTCTGTTGCTATGGCATTTGATTCAACACTGCCTACTGATGTAAGAATGATTATTGGAGATATTGAAAAATGAACCAGCGCGTATATGTCATATTGATTGCTGCTTTGCTTTTGTCAGGTTGTGCTGGTAAGGGCGGCTTTAATGATTTTCGTGTATCGGTAGGTTTGATTAGTCCATATAAAGCGGCTGAAGAATCATTTAAGAAAGGTGAAATGATGGAAGCACGTCAGCGCTTAGTATCCATCAAGAAAACAGATAAAGATTATGACAAAGCACGTAGATTTTTAAATAATAAAGTTGACCCTGCGCGGTTCAAATTACTTCGTTACTATGCAAAAAAAGGGAAAAGTGAAGAGGCAGATGGTCATTGGGCTCAAGCTGAAGAAGCATATAAAACTGCGGCTGGTTTATCTCGTAGCCCTAAGGCGTTGTTGCGTTATCAAAAGGCGATGAATATTAAAGCACGTCAATTACGTATGCAAAGCTTGTATATGCAGCGCTTACAAGAAGATGATGCTTGGTTAGAATGGCTGGATAATTATACACCACCACGTGGATTACTGGGTGATGATGTTGCATTTGCTTTGGCTCGTGATGATTTGGCTGAGGTCTTGGAATATAGAGTTGATCATGCATTATGGCTAGCGAATAAACATAAGAAATTGGGTCTTCCTGAAATTGCTTGGGTGTATGCAGACTCTTATTTACGTTTTAAACCTGACTCCAAAAAAGCAATGGATTTAAAGCTGGCGATGAAAAAACTCATGCCGAAAGTATTAAATATTGAGAAAATTGATAAAAAAACAGTGTTGAGCCAGACAAAGAAAGTATATCAAATAAATCCAATAAAAACTGTGTATAAAAAAGTGAGTAAGAAAGATGTTCAGCTTTTGATGAAAGCAGAAAAGTGGGCAAAAGCTAAACGTGCGGCATTAACCTTACGCCGACAAGGTAACCCTGATGCCGATGCTTTACTTAAAGTGATTGAGCAAAAAACATCTGCACTTGCAGCAAGAGCTTATGAGCAAGGTAATATTGCTTTCCGTAAAGAGCATATTGAACAAGCTGTCTCTTTTTGGGAAAAAGCAGTGCAATGGATGCCTGATGAACAATTATATGTAGATACATTAAGAAGAGGGCGCAAAGTACAAGAGCGTTTGGCAGCATTAAAACGTGAGGAAAGCCCTGCTGAAAAAGATAGTAAGGTTGAGGAATAAACATGCGTGATTCGATTGTGATGCCACGCCGTAAAACGCGGCAGATTATGGTGGGTAACGTGCCAGTCGGTGGTGATGCACCCATTGCTGTGCAATCCATGACCAACACATTAACTACAGATATTGATGCCACAGTAGCACAAGTGTTTTCCTTGGAAGAAGCGGGTGCTGATATTGTTCGTATTTCTGTGCCTGATGCAGAATCTGCTGCTGCCATGCCTGAAATCTTGGCGCAAACCAACTTGCCGATTATTGCGGACATTCATTTCAGCTACAAAATGGCATTGCTTGCGCTTGATGCAGGTGTGCATGGTCTTAGGTTGAATCCAGGCAACATTGGTAGCCGAGATAGGGTTGAAAGAGTTGTTAAAGCAGCGCAAGAACGTGGTGTTTCGATTCGTATTGGGGTAAACGCGGGTTCTTTGGAAAAAGAAGTCAATGAAAAGTATGGTGAGCCATGTGCTGATGCCATGGTGGAATCGGCTTTAGGACATATTCGTATTCTTGAAGATATGAATTTTAATGACATCAAAGTATCTCTTAAAGCCAGTAATATTCCCATGACAGTGGCAGCATACCGTAAGCTTGCAGATAAAGTGGATTATCCTTTTCATTTGGGCATTACTGAATCAGGTAGTTTGTTTGGTGGTACCGTTAAATCATCAGTGGGTTTAGGTTTGATTTTAGCTGATGGTATTGGTGATACTATTCGTGTGTCACTGGCTGCAGAACCTAAAGAAGAAATTAAAGTAGGCTTTGAAATCCTTAAAAGCCTTGGTTTACGTCACCGAGGGGTCAACCTTATTGCCTGCCCATCATGTGCTCGGCAAAAATTTAATGTGATTGAAACTGTACAACTTTTGGAAGAGCGCTTGGCGCATATTCAAGAGAGTGTGGATGTGGCTGTGATTGGATGTGTGGTTAATGGTCCAGGTGAAGCCAAAGAAGTTGATTTAGGTATAACAGGTGGTTATCCCGTGCATACCTTTTATCATGATGGTGAGAAGTTTGGTAAAGTGCGCTCCAACACTATGGTTGATAGTTTGGTTGAAGAAGTTGAAAAACGTGCTGCGATGATTCGAGAAGCCAAGGAGAAGGGCAATGCTTAAATATATCATGGTTGGATTAATGGTTCTGGTTTTAGCAGGTTGCACCCAAGAGACACAAAATAAATTTGGCAGAGCTGTACAAAACTGGACAGGTGTTAACGGTGTATTAGAAGTGTATGCTGGCAATAAACTGGTGAAACGGTTTTTAGAAATAGATAAGTTGAGTACAGCTGTAGCTACAGATGGTAATACGCCACGCCCATATCGTTTTGGTTACGGTATTCTGGATGAAAATTTAAATATGGTTGCTGATAAACGCGAAAAGAAAGTGTATTTTGAGTTTTCAGATTATTCCACGTCTTACATTTTTTATACCTATCCAAAGTAGTGTTTCACGACTTATGTTTAGCGTCCTTTTTTATAGGGAGAGTATAACTCTTCCTTGAGAGCGAGTTTAGCCATAATTTCTTAAACCTTTTCTGGCTGGTTTCAGATTGTTTGAGTTTTTTTCAACATTCTTCATTGCTCTTGAAAGCGTACGAATGCAGGTTTAATCTCACTTCATTTAAAGAACAGTTTTTTTATCTTAAGAACTGCTCAAAGAATTTTATTAGGGGCTGAACTTTAGGCTAACCCCTATAATCATCAAAATCGTGTGAGGGTAGTTTGATGCGTGCACATTATATTCAACATGTAGCTTTTGAAGGCTTGGGTGCGATTCAGCCTTACTTACAAAAGAAAGGACATGAATTAAGCGTAACTCATTTGTATGCGGGTGAACACCTACCTAGTATGGATACATTCGACTGGTTGATTGTTATGGGTGGTCCCATGGGTATTTATGATTATGGTAAATTTCCTTGGTTAAAAGCTGAGAAGGTATTAATCAAACAGGCAATTGATGCAGGAAAAACTGTACTTGGTATTTGTTTGGGTGCGCAGTTAATTGCTGATGTTTTGGGTAGCACTGTAGATAAAAGGGTAGTGTATGCCGGTAAATACAAGGAAATTGGTTGGTTTGATATTCACAAGTCAAAAGAACTTGATGGGACGGTGTTGGGCAATGTCTTTCCTGACACCTTAGAGGTCTTCCACTGGCATGGGGATATGTTTGATGTGCCTGCTGGTGCAAAAGCTGTGGGGAACAGTGCTGCATGCCCAAATCAAGGCTTTGTCTATGACAATCGGGTGGTGGGCTTTCAATTTCATTTGGAGACCACGCCTGAATCAGCAGCGGTATTGATTGATGCTTGTGGTGACGAACTTGATGGCAGTGGTTATGTGCAAGATGCGCAAACTATGCTTGCAGATAAAAAGCGTTTTGAACATTTGAACCAAACTATGTATGCTGTATTACGTGCTTTAGGAGCTTAGGATGACAGATTTATTTGAAAGCAAAGCCGATGATTGGGATAAGGGCGATATGAAGCAAATGCTTTCCCAAGCGATTGGTGGGGCGATGGTGCAAAAAGTGGCGTTCCAACCGCAACATCATGTGATGGATTTTGGGGCAGGTACGGGTTTGATTTGTTCAGCCATTGCGCCACATGTGCAAAGCATTGCCGCGGTAGATATTTCACCATCTATGTTAGAGCGATTAGCCGAAAAAACTGAGTTGCAAGGTAGGGTGACCACAGTTTGTCAGGATATTCTGGATTGCCCTTTGAAAGATAAGTTCGATGTGATTGTGAGCGCGATGGCAATGCATCATGTGCAAGATACAAATGCCATGCTGCAAAACTTTTATGACCACCTTAAAGAAGGTGGAATTGTAGCTCTGGCAGATTTGGATGCAGAAGATGGAAGCTTTCACCCTGAAGATATTGAAGGGGTATTTCATGATGGGTTTGATAGAAGTGAACTACAAAGCAAGTTAGAGCGAGTGGGGTTTCGAGATGTTCATTTTGAAACTGTCACCACGGTATATAAAGATGATAAGACTTATCCCATATTTATGGTAATGGCGAGCAAAGTTGAGAGGGTATCTGGATTATGATTACTTTTTCTGATGGCGAGAAAGAAGTATTGGTGCATAAAATTAAGCGTTATTTTGATCAAGAAATGGATCAAGATTTAGGGCAGTTTGAGGCGGAATCTGTGTTGGACTTTTTCTCAACTGAGGTGGGTAGTTATTTTTATAACCGTGGTTTGTTGGATGCACAAGCAATATTAGCGGAGCGTTTGGATGTGGTTCAAGATGCTATTTATGAGCTTGAAAAACCAACGACATTTAGCAAGTGAGTTACCTATGAAAATTTGGGTAGATGCCGATGCATGCCCTGTACCTGTGAAAGAGATGCTGTTTCGTGCAGCAGAACGTGCACAAATACCAACAATTTTGGTTGCCAATAGCAATATGCAAGTTCCCAAGTCGGCTTATATTTCCAGCGTAAAAGTAGATAGTGGAGCTGATGTTGCTGATGCTTGGATTGTGGAGCATTTAAGCGAAAAGGACTTGGTAATTACGGCAGATGTACCCTTGGCTGCTGATGTGCTTGAGAAAGGGGGGATGGCATTGAGCCCACGTGGTAGTTTGTTTTCACCAGAAACGATTAAAGCAAAGTTGAGCATGCGTAATTTTATGGATGAACTTAGGGGCAGTGGTGTGGTTACGGGTGGGCAATCAGCATTTAATCATAGTGATAGACAAGCCTTTGCCAATCAGTTGGATAAGCTATTAACCCAATATCGTAAACAGAGCGGCTAGTTTTTAGTTTGCCGTACCGCACGCATGAATTATTTGGATGTTCCAAATAAGGGCGCTTTACAAATAAAAAAGGCTGCTATTCAGTGATGAAGTAGCAGCCTTTAGAACTTTATTTCAAAAGTTACTGTTTAGCACAATCCCAACCCCAAGCACGTTGTTTCTCAACAAATGCTGCGGCCTTTTCTTCACAATAACCTTCTTGGTTTTGTGCTTGCCACAAGCTTTCGGTACCCGATAGTTTTGTATAGGTGACTTCGCAAGGAACAGCTTGCCCTTCATTAGCATAAACCACACTAATTTGGCGCTCTTGGTTACCATGTGTGCAGGTATAGGTTTCATTTGCCAATAATGGTGTGGCTAGAAGTACACTTGTACAGGCTGTTGCTAGTGCAATATTTTTTATTGAAATCATAGTCTTACCCTCCGCTAACCCTTTTTTTAGAGTGCGTAATAATGGCATTATATGCATAGCCTAACGGTGTTGCACATCACAAAGTGTGTAACCTTTTATGCAGTATAACGACTTTATGAGTGTAGTTGGTTATTGGAGGAAGGTAAAGCGTGTATATTTTATTTTTAACTTCACTTGCATTGATTGCTTTTGCTGCAAATTCTATTTTATGCCGTTTGGCGCTTTATGATGGGTTGATGGATGCAGGAAGTTTTACTTCATTCAGGCTTATCTCGGGTGCAGTTGTATTGGGTCTTATTTTTTCCTTTCGTAGTAAGCAACAACAGGCTTTACAGGCATCAGGTGGTTGGCTGGCAGCTAGTCTTCTTTTTGTTTATGCAATCACATTTTCCTATGCTTATATTGCCTTGGATATTGCTACTGGTGCCTTAATTTTATTTACAGCAGGTCAAGTTACTTTAATTCTATCCGTTGTGGTTTTGGGTGGGCGATTGAGTTTTCTGGAGTGGATGGGTTTATGCTTAGCACTTATGGGTTTTGTTTACTTGATGTTGCCGAGTGCAACGACACCATCGTGGTATGGTTTTATATTGATGAGTATATCAGGCGTGGCATGGGGTTTTTATACCTTGCTAGGTAAAGGCTCGAAACAACCTTTGGCGGATACCACAAGTAATTTCATGCGCTGCCTTCCTTTGGTTGTATTGTTGATGTTTTTCTCCTTTGAATACACGCATTTTAATTTTCAGAGTTTGTTGTATGCCGTATTGTCAGGGGCGATTGCTTCGGGTGTGGGTTATACCATTTGGTATATGGCATTGGAAAAATTAGAAATGATACATGCTGCTGTGGTGCAACTGTTTGTGCCAGTATTGGCAGCAGTGGGTGGTTTATTGTTTTTAGATGAAGTGATAACGATGCGTTTACTGCTGTCAGGCTCTATTATTCTGTGTGGTATTTTACTGGTGATACTCCAGCGCAATAAAGCTTAGTTTTAATTGGAGTGGACGAAAAGTAAACGGCATGGTTCAATATTGATTATGAAACATGGCTTACAACAACCTTCTTGGCAAACACGGTTACATAACACCTTGGATGCACCATATATGCAAAAGCTTAATGCCTTTCTACAGAACGAATATGCTACAGGCAAAGTGATATACCCCAAACCCGAGCATATATTTCAGGCATTGAATACAACACCTTTTGACCAAGTGAAGGTGGTGATTTTAGGTCAAGACCCATACCACGGTGAAGGGCAGGCACATGGTTTAAGCTTTTCTGTGCCTGTAGGTGTGGCTGTGCCGCCATCGCTAAAAAACATATACAAAGAACTTCATGATGACTTGGGTATAACAATACCGAACCATGGATGCCTTGAATTTTGGGCAAAACAAGGTGTGTTACTGCTAAATAGCGTGCTTACTGTTGAGCAAGGCAAAGCCGCTTCCCATCAAAACAAGGGTTGGGAATTGTTTACTGATAAGATTATTGCATTGCTTAATGATGAAAAAGAGCATGTGGTTTTTATTTTGTGGGGTGCTTATGCGCAAAAGAAGGGTGCAAGTATTGATGGGTCTAAACATTTGGTGATTCGCGGTTTGCATCCATCACCTTTATCGGCGCACCGTGGTTTTTTTAAACAACACTACTTTTCTCAAACCAATGCTTATTTAGAAAAACATGGGTTAGAAACTATTGATTGGTCATTGCCAGAGTATGGGCAAACTACGTTGTTTTGATTACAAAGTAGTGATGAGGCTACATATCTTTTTTATAAACCAGTTTTGCACCATGTTTGATGTATAAATCGGTTAATTCTTTGCTCATAGAGCCATAAAAGGCAAAATAATAAGGGTAATCATAGTCTTTATCTAAAATATTTGGGTCAGCACCTGCTTCTAACAATATACGAATGGCATCCATATCCTTTTCGCAAAGATGAAGCGGTGTGGATAACCAATCATTTTGTATTTGAAGGTTTGCATGGTTTTCAATCAGAAAGCGCATAGTTTTATACTGCTGGTGTTTGGTGGCATGGTGTAGCGCAGTATTACATTTTTCGTCAACGCTGTTGATGCCGCAACCATCAGCAAGGATTTGTTTTAACTGTTGAATATCACCTTCTTTTGCAGCATCAAACCACTGTTGCCTTGTTTGCTTATTTTTAGTGCCCATCAATCAGTTGTCCTTTTGCATGTGTATGGTGAAATCATTGTCCAAGTATGTATCATATAAAGAGACATCATTGCTCAGTGTTTGACAGTATTCCACCATAGTTTTGGGTTGCGGGCAGTGCAAGTCGTGAGCTTTAATGTGTCGCCCATCTAACATATTAAAAGCAACACCCTTACGGCACAGTTGGTACATGCGGCGAATAATGCTGTAGGCATAGGCTGAATCATCATGCAATTGCTCATTTAAAGCACCTGATAAGATTACCCAGTCAAACTGATTTGTTGTTTCTAAATCAAATAAGTCACCAGTAAAAAATGTAGCTTGTGGGTGCTGTTTCTTAGCATGGGCTAATAAATCAGGGGATAAATCAATGCCTGTATACTCAAGAGGGCATTGATGTTCAGCACTCCACGCATAAAAATCACCAAAACCACAACCTACATCCAATACCGTATCATGCGCTTGAATACCTATATCAGCTAAGACTTTAAAGCGTAATACTTGGATGTCACGGCCACTCCAGTACAGTGCATTGGGATGGTAACCATAGCGGGTAAAACTATCACTATGTTTATCAATAATGCGCTGTCGTTGCCGTGCATCCATATTTTACTTGGTCAAAGCCATGAAGATTTGTGGCAGCTTTTCAGGTAACTTATCTACATTATCAATCACTGTGTAGTGCTTACCAAAAATATCTTGCACATATTCATCAGCTTTGGGGTCTAGATTGATGCAATAGCTATAAATGCCATCTGCAGCCAATTCTTTCACTGCTTGATGCGTATCATGAATCAATAGTTGATCATCATCGACATCAATATCTGCAGGTTCACCATCGGTTAACACGAGCATTAACTTCTTATCTGCTTTTTGCCCTTGCAAGTAATGCCCTGCGTGACGCATGGCAGCACCCATACGCGTTGAATATTTGGCTTCCATGGCGGCTAAACGGCGCTTCACTTCAGTATCGAAATGTTCACCAAAACCTTTGATATGCGAGTATCTAACATCATGGCGTGTATTGGAGCTAAAGCCGCCAATAGCAAATTTGTCACCCAGCTGTTCAATTGTCCAAGCAAGTAATGTGACTGCCTCTTGAGAAAGCTCAAGAATGGTTTGTTGGCTGCCTTTGGCTTTTTCATTTAAGGATTGTGATAAATCCAAAACCAACATCACTGCAATATCCCTACCATCATTTTTATGGCTCATATTGATGCGCATATCAGGCTGCGAGCCACTTTTTAAATCAATCAATGAACGAATAGCGACATCTAAATCAAGTTCAGAGCCTTCTTCTTGATAGCGAATGCGCACTTTCTGCTGTGGTTTTAAAGCGTCTAAAATAGCTTTAAGGCGTTTGGCAAGCGCACCATGTTTTTCAAGAATCTTATCAATGACATTGGCATCACCACTGGGGTGAATAGCCTCATACACACTCACCCAATCAGGGCGATAGTGTTGTGAATTATAGTCCCATTCGTGATAATGTCTCGGTGGTAGCGCATTCACATCATCTTGCTGCTTTTGCTCTTCTAAATGCTCAAAGGTATCCTCTTCTTCGTCACCCTGCTCAATATAAATCCATAATGCACGGTTATCATCGCGATAACCTATTTCGGTATTATCAAAATAAATATTGGGTGATAAGTCTGCCTGACGGCGTGTTTTTGCGATAAAGGACAATGCGAGGTCTGCCATTTCTGGTGTGCTTGATTCACCTTTTTTCATGACCTCAAAAAAGCGTTGCACAAAACTATTCAGCACTTCATCTTGCAATATAAAGTCAGGGTCAAGAATAGCGCGGGAAACCAATGCTAAACGCAAACGAATCAATGAAACATCTGTACGTTTCAAATCTTCTTGTTTAGGGATGGGGTGCAGGGATAAGAATAACTTTCTTAAACCCGGAAATTGTTGCATAGCCAAATATTCCACGCGTGAATCTTCAAACAATTCAACAGCAACACGCTGAAAAGGGCTCCAGTTATCCACAATCACCTTACTGCTCCAGCGTCTATGCGCGGCAATATGCGCTAAAGTAGCTCGGTAACGGTTGATGCCAGATACGCCATTGAAATCATCATACACATCAGGTAAACGAATCCCCATATGATCATAATAAGGCATGGGTTTACGCAACTCATCAAAAGCCAGTGAATAGGGCACCAAATAATCACTATCTTGCCAAAGCCCACGTAGATACAAATCCAATTGGCGCTCGTGATCAATCAGTAATGTGCCATGGCGTTCGCGTTGCATCACAGCCACAGCATCAGGGGATTGCAGGCTGAAATAATCTTTTTGGCGTTCAGGGTGTTTATTATAATACTTCACACCGTAATC
>JALUWH010000066.1 GCA_027019685.1 Ghiorsea sp.
AATAAAATTTTGTGTGTTTGAATATGTTTATTTTGCCCGCCCAGACTCCACACTTGAAGGTGTAAACGTATATCAAGCCCGTCATAATATTGGTGTTGAGCTTGCCAAAGAATCCTATGTTGATGCTGATATGGTGATTCCTGTTCCTGATTCAGGTGTGCCACCAGCTATGGGTTTTGCCCTAGAAGCAGGTATTCCGTTTCAAATGGGTTTGATTCGTAACCATTATGTAGGGCGCACATTTATTGAGCCTAAACAAAGTATTCGTAACTTTGGTGTAAAACTTAAACTTAACCCCAACCGTGATATGATTGCAGGTAAACGTGTTGTATTGGTGGATGATTCTATCGTACGCGGTACAACCAGCCGTAAAATTGTAGAAATGGTACGTGCTGCTGGTGCAAAAGAAATCCACATGCGTATTTCAAGCCCACCAACCAAACATTCATGTTTTTATGGTATCAATACCCCAACTTCTGAAGAGTTGATGGCAAATCAAATGAATTTAGATCAAATGTGTAAAGCCATTGGGGCAGATTCTTTGGCATTTGTATCCAATGAGGGTTTATTTAAAGCAGTAGGTAAACCGCGTGATCAACATTGTGATGCATGTTTTTCAGGTGATTATCCCGTGGCAATTGATGAAAAACGCTCACCACAACTCTCTCTACTGCGTTATTACGATAAACGCCCATCGTGAAACCCAACCACCATCCGCTTGAACACCTATGGCATGCAACAAAATGGTCTCTTGCTGGTTTAAAAGCGGCATGGCAATACGAACAAGCTTTTCGTATTGAAATTATTGCGTCATTATTCATTGTACCCCTTGCTTTTTACTTAGGTGAAGGGGCTATTGAACAAGTTTTAATGCTTGGTGCTTGGCTATTGGTGATTATTGTAGAGCTTTTAAACTCTGCCATTGAAGCAACTGTTGACCGTATTGGTACAGAACATCATGAATTATCAGGCCGCGCCAAAGACCTTGCTTCGGCAGCTGTATTGTTGTGCAACATTACTTTTATGGGCACTTGGGCAATACTTTTACTCAACTAAATGTCTTGGAAAGCTAACCCCTATATTCGATTGATGCGTATCGATAAACCCATTGGCACCTTTTTATTGCTGTGGCCAACCCTGTGGACATTGTGGTTTGCTACAAATGGACAGCCAGACCCTTTTATTCTGATTGTATTTGTCTCTGGCGTGTTTTTAATGCGTGCTGCTGGTTGTGTGATTAACGATTTTGCTGACAGAAAAGTTGATGGTAAAGTCAAACGCACTGCCCACCGCCCGCTTGCTACAGGAGAAGTAACATCCAAGCAGGCATTGTTGTTATTCTTCACTTTAATTGCGCTGGCTTTTGCACTGGTATTAACCTTGGATTGGAACACCATTGTTTTATCCATTGTCGCACTTTTCTTAGCCGCACTTTACCCCTTCATGAAACGCTACACCCACTTGCCACAAGTATTCTTGGGTGCTGCATTTGGTTGGGCAATTCCTATGGTTTATATGGCAAGCACAGGAGACATTCCCTTTGAAGCATGGCTATTATTTATCGCCAATGTATGTTGGGTATTGGCGTATGACACCATGTATGCCATGGTCGATTATGATGATGATATAAAAATTGGTGTAAAATCAACAGCCGTATTGTTTGGTAAATACAATGCGCTTTGGATTGGTATATTCCAGCTAATATTTTTAAGTATCATGTTTTATTTGGGCAATATTTATCAGCTTGGTTTGCCTTATTTGATTGCACTTGGCTTAGCTGCTGCTTTGGCTATCTACCAACAAAAGCTGATTGCTTCATGGCAGCGTGACTTATGCTTCAAAGCCTTTCTGAATAATAATATACTCGGATTTATTTTGTTTATAGGTATATTACTCAGCTATGCTTAAATATCTATCACTCTGCTGCATGCTACTCATCCCTTGTGTCACATGGGCATCGGGAGGCTATGACAACGGTACGCCTGCAGGTGAAGGCAACATAGATATTGAGCTCACACTCAACCCGGGTGATGTAATTGATAAAGGACAAAGTTATATTGTTTGGGGATATGGGCTAACGAATAAGCTAGACTTTCACGGTTATATATCCCATGAAGCTGGTGGTACAGACCAAATATATTATGGGTTGATGTATAATTTTTATCATAGCCCACGTTTAGACCTATCGACAGCCCTAGGCATTCGCCACCGTGAAAAAACGGATGACCTCTATTTACCACAGTTACTCTATACCATACGCATACAAAATGGGTACGATATTATTGGCAGCCTTGTCAATGTATACCGAACAAACAATAGCCACAATTTAGGGCAAACCTATGATGTGGCATTTCGTATACCTATTCCTCAAAGACTAACACCTGATGCTATCAGCGATGCAAAACTAGCTATAGGAGCATTTAGAAATTTGGGTGGCAATATTTATCCCACATACAGTATCGATTTACGATTTTAAGCCCAAAACCAAATACATAAACTGTGACATCCCTCATGTTTTCAATTTGTTTATCCTTCTAATATCAGTTATCGTGAGTCTAAAAAGGGAAGGTATTTATGCGGCTATTTAATATACAATACCTTGCCCTTGCTTCGTGCTTCATCCTTAGCTCACTCAACGGCTGCCAAACAACAACCAGCAATGGTGACATCACATTAGAACAACGAAAAAACATTGAACAACACATGCCTGTTCAGGTTTCACAACCATTACATAAACGCACAGCACCCATCCCAAAAACACTATTACAAGCATGGCAAGTTGCCGACAGCGGATTAAACCCCATCGCTTCATCTTATAAGGTCTATCTACCTTCTTCTATTGAAAAAGAGCAGCTAAAACAATCCTTTGAAGCTTTGCCACCACAGTGGCAACAAGTCTTAAAACACAAACTCACCCGTATCTTTTTTGTGGAAAACCTCATTGGTGCAGGTATTACTGACTGGGTGATTAAGCGTGAAACAGGTAAACAATTTTATACCATAATATTAAACCCTCGCTTATTCCATACCACTGCCAAAACGTGGTTAGAATATCGCGCCAACTCCATGTTTACCCAAGGTGATTATCATATCACATATGCAAATATACCTGATGTTTCAGCCCTCACTTATGCATTATTACACGAAACCGCCCACATTATTGACTTTGAAAGACACCATACACCCATTGTTGACCCCTTAATTCGTCAGTATCGTGATGTCCCCAGCACCCCAACAGCATTCACCCAAGGTATTTGGAGCGATTATAGCCAACCTAAAGCTGCTTATGATTTTCCATACCGTGATAAACTTA
>JALUWH010000067.1 GCA_027019685.1 Ghiorsea sp.
TACAGGCTGTGGTCATGGATATGACTATGCCTAGGCTGGGTGGGTTGGATGCTATGCGGGAAATGCGTAAGATTGATGCTCATGTACCTATTGTACTGATGTCAGGTTATGCAGAATCCGAAGCTTTAAGTGTTACTAGCAGTGAACAAGCGGATGGTTTTGTGCAAAAACCTTTCCGTTTTAAAGATGTGAAAAAGGTTTTGTATCAAGTGGTTAAACGATGATGGAAATGATAAACATTGCTGAGTTAATGTCTCATAGTGGTGTAAAATTTGGCACTTCAGGTGCGCGTGGCTTGGTGGTCGATATGACAGACCGTGTATGTTTTGCCTATACCACGGCATTCTTAAATCATCTCGAAGACAAAAGCTTGATAACACAAGGTATGAAAGTGGTTGTGGCAGGAGATTACCGACCAAGTTCACCGAGAATCATGCAGGCGGTAGGGCTGGCGATTGAAAAGGCAGGGTTTGAGCCTGTAAATTGTGGTTTTGTACCTACGCCAGCAGTGGCTGCTTATGCAATGAAGCGCGGTATCGCTAGCATTATGGTGACGGGCAGCCATATTCCTGATGATAGAAATGGGATTAAATTTTATAAACCTCAAGGTGAAATCCTCAAAGATGATGAACAAGGCATGTGCTCGCGCAGTGTGGATATTGAGCAGGCTTTGTTTGACGCAGCAGGTGATAGAAAGGTTGATTTTTCTTGGGCAGAGCAAACGAATGAATCCTATGATGAATTTGTACAGCGTTATGTGGGTTTCTTTCCGCAAGACTGTTTGCAAGGCAAACGTATTGGTGTGTATGAGCATTCGTCGGTAGCGCGCGGCGTGCTTAAAGATGTGATGCAGGGTTTAGGTGCGGATGTAGTGACACTGGGTTATTCGGATAAGTTTATCCCTGTGGATACTGAAGCCGTGCGTGATGAAGATGTGCGACTTGCGAAGGCTTGGGCGAAAGAGCATGACCTTGATTGTTTGGTGTCTGCTGATGGTGATGGCGATAGACCTTTGGTGAGTGATGAGTTGGGTAACTGGTTACGTGGCGATGTGATTGGCATTGTTGCCGCGCATTATTTGGGAGCAGAGCATGTGGTCACGCCTGTTAGTTGTAATAGCGCAGTGGAAAAAAGTGCTTATTTTAAATCTGTCAGCCGAACACGCATTGGTTCACCTTTTGTGATTGAAGTGATGAATAAATTACTGGATGAGGGCAATGCAAACATTGTGGGTTATGAAGCCAATGGTGGTTTTCTAACGGCATCTGATATTGAACAAAATGGTCGTGTGTTAACGGCATTGCCAACGCGAGATGCGGTGATTGTACCGCTTGCTTTATTGATGGCTTCGATTGAAGCAGGTGTTAACATATCTGAATTGATGAAAAACTTACCGAAACGGTTTACGCTTAGTGATAGGCTTAAAGGCGTAGCAACCAAAGTCAGTCAGCAAAATATTGCAAACTTAGCCCAAGATAGTTCTTGGTTTGAAAATGCTTTTGGCAAGCTGGCTCATACTGATGAAACAGATGGTTTTCGGATGACATTTTCTTCAGGTGTTGTGGTGCATTTACGCCCATCGGGTAATGCGCCTGAGTTGCGTTGTTATGTTGAGGCATCAAGTCTGGATCAGGCTGAGAATGTGTTGCAACAATGTTTAAGCTATTTGCAAACGTGGCTTTAATGCCTGTTAAACTGCTGCGGCTCAAAATAGGTGTTATGAATAAGTTAGGGAAGCTCTGAACAAGTCATGAATTCGTATTTTGCGTCTGGAACATCCAAACTCGTTGTTGTGTATTTGAGCAATAGCCTTGCTATTACTTGCAATCCACGCCTAGATTTTGAATATTCTGAATCACAATTTACTTTATTCAGACTTATTCAGAGCTTCCTTAGGGTAAAGTAGGTTGCGATTTAGGTGTAGAGCCCTGTTTTTTTTTACTTCTTGTTTATAAAACTTGATATATAAGGTGAGTGAACATATCATTTGCCGCGTTAAAAGTGGGCTTCGGCTCGCTTTTTTTGTTTTTAGACGATTGAAAGTGAAACGAGGTTGTGCTTTAAGTGGCTGATATTGAAACAATAATCAAAGAATTAGCAGAGCCCATTGTGGATGAGCTTGAGATTGATTTTATGGGTGTTGTGCTTGGTGGCGGCAAGGAAATGCGCTTGGTTCGTGTAGTGGTAGATAAAAAAGGTGGCGTGGGTGTGGAAGCACTTCGGCGCTTGAGTAAGGGTTTATCACTGCAGTTGGATGCAGAAGATTTGATTCCAGGTAAGTATAATTTGGAAATCAGTTCGCCAGGTTTTGATTGGCCACTAACAACGGCAAAAGATTACGAGCGTTATGAAGGTGATTGGTTGAAAATCACGTTTGAAGATGGTCGCTCAGTGCTGGAAGGTGAAAACCTTGGTTTAAATGATGATGGTGATTTGCGTGTTGGTGGTAAGCGTGGTGAGCATATTATCAAGCTTGAAGAAACCAGTAAGGTGATTCGTACTGTTAACTGGGGCAAGGTTTCTGGTGCAGGTAAACAAAAGGTTAAACGCGGGAAATCAAACGCGAAAAAGAAGAAGTGAAAGGTAAAGTATGATGGCAAAGGTTTTAAACAATGAACGCTGATATGTTACAAGTTGCAGATGCGGTAGCACGTGAAAAATCTGTGGACCGTGAGTTGGTATTAGAGTCTATGGAGCAAGCATTAAAAACTGCTGCGCGCCGTACTTATGGCACTAAGGCTGTAGAAGCATCCATAGATCGTTTAACGGGTGAGATTGCTTTGTGTCATGCGCGCACCGTGGTTGAAGAAGTTGAAGATGAAGAAAATGAACTCACCTTGGAAGAGGCAAAAGCATTGGATGAATCTGCAGAGATAGGCTCTGTATTTCGTGAGCCCTTAGAGCCGATTCAGCTTGACCGTGTTGCTGCACAAACAGCAAAACAAGTGATTAATCAAAAGATTCGTGAAGCTGAACGTGCGCGTGTTGTTGCCGAGTATGAGCCACGTGTTGGTGAAATCGTTGTTGGTATTGTGAAACGTGTTGAACGCGGCAACGTTTACGTGGACTTAGGTCGTGGTGAAGGTGTGATGTATCGTGAAGACTTGTTGCCACGTGAATCTTTCCGTCAAGGTGACCGTGTGCGCACATATTTACGTGAAGTTCGCAATCAGCCTAAAGGTGCGTTGATTTATTTGTCACGTGCTGATGCAGGCATGGTGCTGAAGTTGTTTGAGCAAGAAGTGCCTGAAATTCAAGATGGTTTGGTAACGATTCAGGC